>JBCCGX010000784.1:0-5059 GCA_039029035.1 Acidobacteriota bacterium
CCGTGCGAGGCACTCGAGGGCCGACGGGAGACCTCAGCCCCCGTCAGCCGACGGCTCGGCACCCTTCTCGAACACCAAGACATGCTGTTGCGGCAGGAAATCCAGGGTCTCACGCCAGGCGAGACCGACCGCTGCCATCTCCCGGCGCACCTGCTTCTGGGTCATCTTATGGAGCTCTTTGATCGACACCGTGGGATCCTCGCCCCGGTACTCGACCAGCACCACGCGCCCGCCGGGCTGCAGCGCTCGGACGATGCCCTCCATCATCTCGCGCGGATGGGAGAACTCGTGGTAGGCGTCGACCATCAGAGTGAGGTCGACGGTGTTCGCGGGTAGATTGGGGTCGGAAACGGTGCCCTGGATCGGCTCGACGTTGATGCCCCCCAGCTCCTGCGCGCGCTGCTCGACCACCGCCAGCATCTCCGGCTGCAGGTCGACCGCCAGGACCCTGCCGTCCGGGACCTTGGCGGCGAGGCGGAACGCGAAGTAACCACTGCCGGCACCGATGTCGGCCACCACGTCGTCGGGTGCAAGGCTTAGAGCCTCGACCACTCGATCGGGCTTCTCGGTGGTCTCGCGGTCCGGCCGTTCGAGCCAGCTCATTCCGGCATAGCCCATCACGTGGGCGATCTCGCGCCCCATGTAGACCTTGCCGATGCCGTCGCGGGTCGGCTTACGGTAGGTGTAGACGCCGTTGTCGCTCGAGGCCGGTGGGCTGCTTGTGGGCTGCGCGACGCAGGCGATGGAGGTGGCCGTGAGCAGGACAGCGATGCTGGAGAGCTGGCGTGGGTTCATGGTGGGCCTTTCGCAACGCGACATCGTGGGACAAGGCGTTCGCTCTCTTGCTGTGTTCGTCGCGCAAGGCGTTGCGGATGCCAGCGACTTAGCCAGGCCTTGCGGCGGAGCACTGACCGAGTTCGTACGCGGCAGGTGCCAGGGGCCGAGCGTCGCGGCCCCTGGCGGCCCGTCGCCTAGTCGATACCCGCCTCGCCGTCTGCGACGGTCTTCAGGGTCAGGATAGCGACCTCCGGTGGGGTGCCGAGGCGGAAGGGAATGCCCCAGAAGTTCGTACCGGGGTGGATGTAGAGCAGCGAGTGCCCCCTAAGGTGCCAGCCCATAGCCAGTTTCTGGAACGGCGAGGCCATGCTCCAATTGTGGCTCGGAACGGCCAGCTGGCCGTAATGGGTGTGGCCGCTGAGGGTGAGGTCGACGCCGTGGGCGGCGAGCTTGGGCCACAGCACGGGGTTGTGGGCCAGGGCCACAACAGGCTCGCCTTGCGGGATACCGGCCACGGTGCGCTCGATGTCGGGTGCGGCGCTCGAGGCGCTGCCACGCGGCCAGCCACCGGCGGCGGCGGGATCACCGGTGCCGGCGATCCACAGGCGCTGGCCATCGCGCTCGACGGCGGTCGCCTGGTTGACCAGCACGGTGAGACCCGCTGCGGACAAGCCGCGGCGCACCGCGTCCCAGCCGGCGTAGACATCGTGATTGCCGGCTACGGCGAAGGTGCCGAGGGGCGCCCGGAGGTGGCCGAGGGCGGCGTTGTAGTGCTCGACGTCGCGGGCGAAGTCGTCGACCTGGTCGCCGGTGATGGCGATGAGGTCGGGCTTCGCCGCCTCCACCCTTTGCGCTACTCGCCGCAAGAAGCTGCGCGAAGTGTGCGGGCCGACGTGCAGATCGGAGATCTGGACGACGCGCAGACCGTCGAACGCTACGGGTAGCCTGGGCATGCGGACCTCGAGCCGCCGCACCGCCAGCTGCCGGCTGCCAACAAAGCCGGCGCCGATGGCCAACGCCAGGATTGCGCCGCCAAGGGCGAGGGCCCAGCGGCCAGCCGCGCCGCTGGCACCGAAGGGTAGACCCAGGAGGCCGCCGACCAGGGTGACGATGGCGAGCATCGGCAGGAAGAGCATGGCGTACCAGAACGGCCGCAGGATGAAGAGGCGAGTCGCGGCGGACGGGTAGGTGGATCCGCGGACGCCGCGGATCAGGCAGGTGACCGGCAAGGCGGCGAGCGCCAGCGCAGCGAAGACAGTGGCCCAGCCGCCGGGCAGCACCGGACTGAGCCATCCGCCGACGATGAGCCAGGAGCCGCCCAGCCAGGCAGCGACGAAGGTGAGGACGGGGCGTAGAGGGAAACCGCGGCGCTCGTTGCCGGAGTGACCGGCAACGCGCGGTGCGGGGGTGTTTAGAGTTTCAGTGGTGTCACGCATCATGAGGCCAGCGTGACACGCGGCTGGCGCCAAGTCACTAGCAGATGACGCCATTTCGATGCCGAGGTGTGACCGATAGTGGGTCCTGTCGGATGGGCCCGAGAGGGCGTCCTGTGGAGCGAGCACGCAGCGAGCGTGTTCGAGCGTGGAGGATGATCGAGACGGATAAGCCGCTTGGGGCCAAGCTTCTTGCGGTCTGTGAGTGGTCCGGCGAGTTTCCGGAGCTGCGGCGCAGTCCACAAGGACGACCGAGGAAACGATTGGTCGTCCTTGTTGCTCTACCTCACGGCAGGGGGCGAATCTCGTAGGTCAGGCTGACCGGCGAGTTGAGCTGTGCCGAGCTGCCGGAGTCGCTCTCGACGCCGGTGGCGCGGTGCAACAAATCGAACACCAGGTTGCGGGTGCGTGCCGCGCTCTGGCTCGCGCCGGTGCCGTCCGCCTGGTTGGGTTGGAAGTTGTGCCAGAAGATGTAGGTATCCGCCAACTTAACCCGGGTCGGCAGGTCGAGCTCGATCTCGATGCCGCCGCCGAGGCGGGTGTAGCGGATGGCGGTGACGTTGTCGAACCAGACCTCCTGGTTAGCTCCCATGGCGTTGACCGGCCCTTGGGGTGTTTCGAATTCCACCGTGATCGATTGCTCCCAGTTCGCCAACGGGCTCGGAATACCGAAGTAGCGGAAGGACAGACCGTTGAGCGGCAGGGTCTCCAGGGCATCGGTGAGATCGTCGTTCGGACTCGCCGGGCCGACCTCGGTAGTCACCGTCACAAGATTGTCGGCGACGTCGATCTGGCGCGCGTAGGGCACCGGGGCAGACATCGCCGCGGCGCTGAAGGGTGTGTAGTGCTCGGGCATGTTGCCGCTCACCATGGCGGTCGAGCTCAGTGCGCCGGTGACGATCGTCGAGCTCGGCTGGGTCTCACCGGCGGCGGTGGTGAGGGCGCCGTTGGTTGTCTGCAGCCATACGGTATGCAGCGCCCAGCGCCACCAATCGGCGATATCTTCGATGTAAGGAGCCACTCCTGAAGGGCTGCGTCGCCGGCTGAAGACGACCGCGCCGCCGTCGTCGTCGAAGAGGTAGGAGAAGCCGTTGCCGGCGAATCCCTCATGACCGCCGCCGACCGACCCGATGTGGATCATCGACGCCAGCTCACCTTCTTTGGCGAAGAGGAAGTCGTCGTCGAAGATCTCTATGCGATCCCCCGGCCGTTCGACCGGGTAGCGCTCGATATGGGGTGTCGCCAGCGCCGCGTCCCAGGCCGGGAACAACAGCGGATTGTTGGGGTTCTGATGGTGGATCTGATGCAGGAGCGCCTCGAAGCTGGGCTTGTAGTAACCGAAGTTGTAGTGCTCCCAGGGCTGGACGCCGCGGTAGCATTGCAGGTTCAGGAAGCCACAGAAAGTCGACCAGTTGCTGACGCGCCAATCGTGGTTGGTGAGGTTACGGCCGGCCTCCATCGCCACCAGGGTCGAGCGAGCGGTCCACCCGGACTGGCCGTAGTCGACCTGCCAGGCACTCGGTGGCGAGTGGTTGAGGGCGTAGTAATCGAGCGGATCCCAGCCGGCCACTTGCGCATAGGCCCACGGGTCGCCGGTGACGATGCCGTTGAACGGACCGGCAGTCACCAGGTACTGGGCGGTGTGGGCGTTGCCCTGGGTCCGGGTGTTGAAGTGATTGGGCGCGTAACGAAAGTTGTATTGGCCGTCGGGGTCGCGGAGGGTCAGGTGAGCCCGCAGCGAGCTCAGCTGATGGCAGGCGTTGCGCACGTCGGTGAACACCGAGGTGGTGCCGAGATCCTGCTCGAGTCGTGCCAGGCGGCAGGTGTGCTGCAGGTTGAGGCCGTTGTAGCTCGAATCCCAGCCGCTGTCGTCGCGAAAGTAACCGGCCGGGTCGAAGTGGGCATTGGGACCCGAGTAAAGGGCTTCGGCATAGCTCTCGTAGGCCGCCTGGGCGACTGGCGAGCCGGTCATCTGCTGCACCAGGTAGAGACCGATGGCGCCGATCGTCGAGCGGTTGAATTGCGCCGGCCAGACGAACGAGCCCCAAAGGGAGAGACGCTCGGCGAGGCGGACGAAGCCCTGGTCGAACGCTTCGGCGACGTTCGTCGCCAGGCCGGGGCGGATGGCGTAGTAGGCCGACGCCAGAGCGGTGAAGCCGGAGGCGAAGTTGTAGGCGTTGTTCATCCGGTTGCCGAGAGCACCGAGCCCTCCGAACGATTGGCCGGTGAAGGCCGGCGGTTGCGGGCCGTGGGTGCCTTGCAGCCACAGCCCGCCGGGCATCTCGGCACAGCTGACCGGGCTCCAGGCAATGCCGTTCAAGCTCAGATCCTGGTAGTCGGGGGGGATCATCTCGCAGGTCGTCCAGGCGCCTGAGGGCAGCTGGCAATCGGGATTCGTGTCGCTGGCGGCCAGCACGTAGTTGTCCAGCACGGCGTCGATCTGGGGCTGGGTCATGGCGCCTGTCAGACCGTTGTCGCGGGTCTTGTGCTGCTGGTCGACCATGATCAGGTCGAGGGCGATCACCGCCGCCGCCCGATGCAGCATCGCCGGCATGCCGTGGTAAGGATTGCCGTCGTAGTCCCAGGCCCACAAGAAGCTGTAGCCGGCGGAGTCACCGAGGGTGCGCGGCTGCACGACGTAGCGCGTCGTGTCGATGCCATGGGCCGGCACCGGCGCCAGGAACGCATTGCCTTCGATGTAGTCGAGGGTGAAGGCGATCGCGGGGATGGCCAGCATGCGGGTCTCGGGCCGGGTCTCGAACTGCGCCATCAGCCAGATCGCCTCGACCTGGCGTTCCTGTGCGCTGGTCGCGAAGCCGTTGCTGCCATCGCCGAACAGGGTTGACGGA
>JBCCGX010000785.1:0-5056 GCA_039029035.1 Acidobacteriota bacterium
CAAAGCGTCCTCGGCCGACGGCCCGAGATGATCGCCAGTCCCGGCACCTACGATCACAAGCACGTCGCCCGCATCGCCGGCCTGCCGAGCTGTGTCGCCTATGGACCGGGGGTGCTCGAGCAGGCCCACCAACCGGATGAGTGGTGCGGGATCGACGACATGGTGGACTCGGCGAAGGTGATGGCCTTGACCCTCATGGAGCTGCTGGGGACCGCGGCGTGACCACCGACGTCCTGATCATCGGCGGCGGCCTGAGCGGTCTGCATACGGCGTACTCGCTGCACCGCAAGGGGATCGATGCGGTGCTGGTGGAAGCCCGATCGCGACTCGGAGGGCGAATCCTCTCGCGGCCTGTGAAGGCCTCCGGCAACGCCGGCTTCGATCTGGGTCCGACCTGGTTCTGGCCCGGCCAGCACCGGATCGAAGCCCTGGTTCGCGACCTCGGCCTGTGGGATCGGGTCTTCGAGCAGCCCAGTGCCGGTGACGCGCTGTACGAAAACGTCGGCGGCGCCGTGGCCCGCGGAATCGACGGCGCCTCGATGGCCGGGTCGTTTCGACTCGAGGGTGGCCTCGCCCGGATCATCGCAGCGCTCGCTCGCCACGTCCCTAAAGAGATGGTGCGGTGCGGGTCTCGGGCCACGAGGATCAGCCTGCAGGGCCAGAGCCTACGGACGACGATGGCTTGCGGGGAGCGCGAAGAAACCATCGACAGTGCGCAGGTTGTCGTCGCGCTGCCCCCTCGGCTCGCCGCGCGATCCATCGCCCTCTCGCCCGAGCTCGCGTCCAGTCAGTCGGCAGCGATGGTCGGGACGCCGACCTGGATGGCTGGCCAGGCCAAGCTGATGGCACTCTATGACGAGCCCTTCTGGCGCGCCGACGGGCTCTCGGGTGATGCCATCAGCTACCGCGGTCCGTTGGCTGAGATCCACGACGCCTCGCCCCGGACAGGGGGCCCCGCGGCGCTTTTTGGCTTCGTCGGCGTACCCGCCGAAGCCCGGGGTGCGAGTGTCGACGCGCTGCGCGAGGCCGCCCTGGCTCAGTTGGCGAACCTGTTCGGCCGCCACGCGGCGCAACCACTCGACGTCTGGATCAAGGACTGGGCCTTCGATCCGCTGACCGCCACCACGGACGATCGCGCGGCGCAGCACGCGCACCCGCCGCCATGGTCGGGTCAGCCGTCCGAGGCAACCTGGGACCATCGGCTGATCTGGTCGGGCTCTGAGACCGCCGCCGGCGGACTGCGCAACAACGGCTACCTCGAAGGCGCGCTCGAAGCCAGCGAGCGCACCCTCCGTCAGCTCGAGTCAGCGGGCTGAGCGGTTGCTCAGCCATAGAAGCCCCGTTTCTCCTTCACCTCTACGAACTCGCGCGCAATCTCATCTCCATAGCGTAAGGCAGTGAGCCGCAGGTCACGCTCTTTCGGCGAGGCTCCTGGATGCGCTCGCTCATCAGCCGTCTGCGCCGCTTGCCAACAGAAATGCGTCATCTCGACAGCTCGCTGGAGCCGCCACTGTGGCCCTCGTCGGCGCTGGGAATCCAGCCAGACCTGCTCGACTTCCAAGGGCGTATCCCGTGAGAGCGGCTTCATAACCAAATCTTACCAAGAGGCAGCTTCCTACTCACCGAACGTCTCGAGGATTCTCATCGCCTCGTCGTTCGAGTGCAGGTCTCCGGAGTGGAAGGCCTTGGCGCCAATCTCTACTGCTGCGACAAAAGAAATCTGCTCCGCCGCAGGTTCGTGTTTGCGTACTCCGCAAAGCCGGGATGGATACGACCGGACGGCACGGTGTCTGCGATCTCTTGGCTTCGGCGGCTGTTGACTCATAGCAGCGCCGCCCGAAACCGCTCCCCAACACCCTGCAGCCGTTCGCACGGCTCGTTGGAGAAGACGACGCGCACGTAGTTCTTGCAGTGCTCGGTGCCCCAGTTGATCATCGGCGTGGCGGCGATCTTGCCGATTTGGAGCAGGCGCTTGGAGACGGAGGGGCCATCGAAGCCCAGGCCGGACACGTCGACCAGGAAGGACCAGCCGCCGTGGGGAGGGATCACCGTGAACTCGGCAAGCTCCTCGAGCAGGAGATCACGACGGCTTTGCCATTCCAGGGTGCACAACTCGATGCCATCGTCGGGATCGTCGATCGCAGCGGCGACGCCACCCATGGCGATGCCGGTCTGGCAGACGACGTTGCTGATGCTGACCCGCGCCGTGTCGGCCACCACCGCGGCGGGACCGACGACCCAGCCGACCCGCCAGCCGATCATGCGGTATTCCTTCGACGCCGAGCCGACGGTCACCACCCGGTCGCGCATACCGGGGAAGGACGCCGGGTGGATCACGCTTCGACCATCGAAGAGGATACGCTCCATCGCGTTGTCGTTGATCAACAGGCAGTCGGCGCGGCGGCAGAAGTCGACCAGGCCTTGCCATTCCTGCTCGTTGAACACCGCGCCGGTCGGCAGCGAGGGGCTCATCAGCAGCGCGGCGCGCACCGGCCCGACGTCGATCTGCTCCAGCGCTTCGAGGTCCAGGCGCCAGCCCTCGGCTGACGGCAAGAGGGGCACGAAGCGCGGCACGGCCCCCACCAGGCGGACGCGGTTGATCAGGCCGACATAGGTCGGATCGGTCAGCAAGACCTCATCGCCCGGCTCGAGGGTCGCCAGCAGGAGATTGAGCACGCCGGACAATCCACCGGCCGAGATGACACACTCGGTCTTCCAGTCGTACGTCTGGCCCGATTGCCGGCCGACCAGCCGAGTCGCGGCCTGGCGCAGGACGTCGAGGCCGAAGAACGGCAGGTAGCTGTTGGCGTCGTCATCGTCGATTGCGCGCTGGGTCGCCGCGATCGCTGATGCCGGCGGGCGCAGATCCGTGTCGAGGTTCTCCAGCCGCAGAACTGCCGGGTCGTCGAGGCTGTCGGCTAGATCGCCCATGTCCTCGACGCCGATCTTGGTGATGTGTTCGAGACGCGAAACGGACATCTTCCGTTCTCCTTTCACTCTCATGGTGCGCGGGAGCCGGCGCTGTCGCCTTCGCCAGCTAGCGAAGAGCATAACGGTTGCCGAGTGCAAAGTCGCTCTGCGTGCCGGCCCTGGGGTGACCGGCTGCCTGGTAAGCTACCGGTCTTCCTTCAACCCATTCTCGACCGGCCCAGGCTGGCCTGGGGAGCACTGCCAATGACTCTGGAATCCGCGGTCGTCCTGCTGTTTCTGGTCATCGATCCGTTCGGCAACGTTCCTTTCTTCGTCGCCGCGCTCAAGAGCATCGATCCGGCGCGCCACCGGCGGGTGATCGTGCGCGAGCTTCTGATCGCCTACTCGGTGATGGTGGCTTTCCTCTTTGC
The DNA here is from genome assembly GCA_039029035.1 of Acidobacteriota bacterium. Taxonomy (GTDB): domain Bacteria; phylum Acidobacteriota; class Thermoanaerobaculia; order Multivoradales; family J023; genus JAAELT01. Next base: position 3,342 of record JBCCGX010000785.1, read on the forward strand.
CGGCAAGCCCTTGCTCGCCATCCTCGGCATCTCGGGCCCGGCTCTCACCATCGCCGGCGGGGTGGTGCTCTTCCTGATTGCCTTGAAGATGGTCTTCCCCTCTCCCGGTCATTCGCTACAGGAGGAGATCGCCGGTGAGCCCTTCATCGTCCCCCTCGCCATTCCCTATGTCGCCGGCCCGTCGGTGCTCGCGGCCGAGCTGCTCTTGATGAGCCGCGAGCCCAGCCGCTGGCCCACCTGGCTGCTGGCGGTGACCCTCGCCTGGGCCGCGACGGCGATCATCGTCCTACTCGGCAGCCGCGTCGCCGACTACCTCGGCCAGCGCGGCCTGATCGCGATCGAGCGCCTGATGGGCATGATCCTGGTCGCCATCGCGATCCAGATGTTCCTCACCGGAGTGGAAGATTTCTTCGCCTAGCTGACGGCCGTCATCTCGAGCAGCTTCAGGGTTGTCCTCCAGTTGCGGATCGTGCTGGTGGTCGCCAACTTGGAATCGAAGTAGGCGTTGGTGAGCTTGGTGCGCGCCAGGCCTTTGGGACAATGGAGGTAGATCTCGCGGCCGAGCACCCGATACTCGTCCGACGGCGAGCGATCGCGATCGAGCGCAGCGATCTCTGCCGCGCCGGGCTGGTCGGCCAGGTAAGCCACGTGTAGGGTCTTCTCGTCCACGTCCGGCCCCAGAAACGGATTGGCGCGGACGATGGTCGCCACCTCAGCCGCCGTCCGCGTGACGATCGGGATCTGGAAACCGAGTTGCTCGGCGATCTGCTGCCGGATGATCTCTGGCACCTGGCCAGCGAGCTCCGGCTCCGCCTGGAAGGCCACATTGCCGCTCTGGATGTAGCTCCGCACCGCCACACAACCGGCCGCTTCGAACATCGACACCAGCTGCTTCATCGGCAGCTTGTTCTTGCCACCCACGTTGATGCCACGCAGGAGCGCCACGTGGAAACCCCTGTCGTTTAGATTGCCTCCGGCCATCTCGGTACCTCCGGAGGCGATGATATCGATCGCAGACGGCAGCCGATGCGACTCAGGCCGCTTTGGCTCCGGATGGCGCCTTGGCTCCGGACGCAGCTGGGCTGCAGTCGCAGCTCGCCAAGAGGCCGAATTGCGACTCGGCCGACGACTCGGCCGACGAGGGCTTACGCTTCTTCGAAGTGACCACCAGATAGACACCCGCCACGATCACTCCAGCAGCGGCGATCGAAGTCGTGGTCAGCGACTCGCCGCCGAGAGCCCAACCGACGAAGACGGCGACCACCGGGTTGACGAAAGCGTAGCTACCCACCGCTGCCGCCTCACAGCGCTGCAGAAGCCAGGAGTAGGCGGTGAACGTGACCAGCGTGCCAAAAATAGTCAAGTAGGCGAAGGCCAGGACCGACCGGGTCGTCAGCTCTGTTGCAGCGAGCTGGCTCCACTCGCCGGCTGCCAGACCCACGATGCTTGCCAGAACGCCGCCGCCGAGCAGTTGCAGCGCCGTGGTGAGGACACTCGACTGCGGCAGCGAGGCGCGCGACGAGAGCGAGCCGATCGCCCAGGAGAGCGAGCACAAAACCAGTAACAGGCCACCCAGGGGATCGACGACCGCGCTGCCGCCCGCCGGCACGACCAGCAGCGCGACACCACCGAGACCGAGAACGATACCGGCCACCGTTCGCCTTGTCGGCCGCTTCTGCCGGATCTGCAGCACGATCATCCACACCGGGATGGTC
>JBCCGX010000786.1:0-5055 GCA_039029035.1 Acidobacteriota bacterium
AATGGTGCACCCAGGAGGAGTCGAACCCCCAACCTCCTGATCCGTAGTCAGACGCTCTATCCAGTTGAGCTATGGGTGCACAGATCCTTGCGGACGACGGATTGTAGACGATGTTCTGATCGGCTGCAACCCCTGAATTCGGCGGTCGGGGAGGCCGAGGCGGTCAGCGGCTCAGGGAGCCGACGGCCTGGTAGTAGTGGGTGCCTTTGATCGGCTGGCGCAGCTGGGCCAGAAGCTCTTCGAAGTCGTCGGGGCGCTCGGGGAAGTTGAGATGGCGGGTGTCGACGACGAGCAGTGGCGAGCGCTGGTAGTGGTGGTAGTAGTGGTTGTAGGCGTCGATCAGCTCGGTCAGGTAGTCGGCCGACATCTTCTTTTCGTAGTCGCGCTGACGCTTGTTGATGCGGCCCATGCAGGTGTCGACGTCGGCCACCAGGTAGAGCACTAGATCCGGTGGTGGGACCTGGGGCTCGAGCATGGCGTAGAGTTTGTCGTAGATCAGCAGCTCGTCGTCACTCAGGTTGAGGTAGGCAAAGATGCGGTCTTTCTCGAACGGGTAGTCGGCCACGACCAACCGTTGGAAGAGCTCGCGCTGAACGATGTCCTGCTGCTGCTTGAAGCGCGACAGGAGGTAGTAGAGCTGGGTTTGGAAGGCGGAACCGGGGCGGTCTTTGTAGAACTTGTCGAGGAAAGGGTTCTCGGCATCTTCCAAGACCTTCACCCCTTCGAAACGGCGGGTCAGCATCTCGACCAAGGTGGTCTTGCCGACGCCGATTGGCCCGTCGATGGCGAGGTAGTCGATTGGCAGCGAATCGGTGCTCAAGGGGTCTGTCCGTAGGTCGATCTCATGCGGCGGGACTTCAGTGGATGAGGGGTCGAGAGCGAGTCCGGCACCACCTCCGCGAGTTCAGGGTCGCCACTATATCAGCGGCAAGGCTCGGCAAGAGACCCAATATCCGGGGTTGTTCGATGGAATGTCCCATGGCCTTGGCGGAGGCCGACAAGGGTCGGGAGAAAGCGTCCTGACAGGCCGTCCGGCGCTCCGCCTATCCAGCCCATCGAGTGAGTGCTAGGATCGCAAAGACTTCATTCTCTTGGCTGATTCTGTGGCGCCTTCCCCTTGGCTAGCGGATCAGCTGCTGATCGATCAACCGACATTTTTGCGTGGCCAGAACCGGCTGCGTTGGCCGTGTCAGAAGGAGACCGTTTTGGCACCTTGGTGGTTACGGGCTGGCAACGACGACAATCCCCTGGACGAGACCCCTGAGGTCCAAGAAGCTGACGGAGCGGCGCAAGAACAGGCAACGGCGGCTGAGGCGCGATGGAGTGCCAAACACCCCGTCCAGCCGGAGCCCGAGGCCAAGGCGGATGATGCCGCGCCGGCCGACGAGGCGAGCGCGGCCGAGCCCGAGGCGCCGCCGAAAGCGGCCAAAGAAACGACCGAGGAATCGGCTGAGGAGCCGGCTGCTGCGCCGAAGGAAGACGAGTCGGCCCCGCCCGAGGCGCCGAAAGGCGAAGCAGCAGAAGCCGAAGAGAAGCTGGCAGCGCCGGCCAAGAAGCGTCGCCGCCGCCGCCGTCGCCGCAAGCCCAAGAAGGCGGCCGAGTCTGCCGAGGCGCCGGCACAGGCGACCGAAGAGCCTGCGGTACCCGCTGCGGCGAGCGCGCCCGCTGTGGCGAGCGCACCGGCCATGCCGGCCGCGCCGGTGGCAACGGAGTTCGAATCTTCCCTGGGGGTGGACATGGTGCCGCGAGGGTCGCTCTACCCTCTGGCCGACCGTGGCCAGTCGCTGGGAGACGAGCGCAAGATCGCCATGTTCTGCGATTTCGAGAACATCGCTCTCGGCGTGCGCGATTCGGAGATCGACAAGCTCGATATCTCGCTGATCCTCGAGCGGTTGCTCGAGAAGGGCAAGATCATCGTCAAGAAGGCCTATGCCGACTGGGAGCGTTACAGCGACTACAAGAAGCCGTTCCACGAGGCTGCGATCGAGCTCATCGACATCCCGCAGAAGTATTACTCGGGCAAGAACAGCGCCGACATCAAAATGGTGGTCGACGCGATGGACCTGTGTTACTCCAAGGAGCACCTCGACACCTTCGTCCTGGTGTCGGGGGACAGCGATTTCTCGCCGTTGGTCTCGAAGCTCAAAGAAAACAACAAGTTCGTTATCGGCGTCGGCGTGAAGAACTCGTCGTCGAGCTTGTTGATCGACAACTGCGACGAGTTCATCTACTACGAAGACATCTGGCGTGACATCCAGCGTGCTGCCCGTCTGGACAACCTGACGCCGAAAGATGCCGAAGTCTTCGGCCTGATGCTCGACGCCATGTTCGCCCTGATGCGCGACAACAAGAGCGTGCTCTGGGGTTCGATGATCAAGCAGACGATGCAGCGCAAGCGGCCATCGTTCAACGAGGGCTACTACGGCTACAGTACCTTCTCGGAGCTGCTCGAGGATGCCAAGGAGAAGAAGGTCATCAGCCTGAAGCGCGATCAGCGTTCGGGCAACTACGTGGTGACCGGCTTCGCCAAACGGCGCTAGCGCCCCAAGATCTCCGTCGGAGCGGAGATCTTGGCCCATCCCACCGTGCCAGGAGCCCGTTGCTATTCGCAACAGGCTCCTAGCTCACACTACGGAACGGGATCCGGCTGGCGACTTCGACGTCGTGGAGGTTGCCGGCGACCCCTCGGCGCTGCTGCTCGAGGGCGGCGAAGGCGATCATCGCGGCATTGTCGCCGGAGTAGGTGAGCGGGACGAGCCGTAGATCGATGGTGTTGCGGGCGGCCCAGTCACTGAGCTCGCGGCGCAGCAAGCGGTTTGCGGCGACGCCGCCGGACACGGCCAGGGTGCCGATGGGGCGCGTGGCGTGGTGGCGCGCCAGCCGATCGATGATCTGATCGACGGTGGCGCGGCGGAAGCCGGCCAAAAGATCCAGCGCAGGTTGCGGGGGAGTGGCGCCCTGTCGGATTTCCTCGCTGTCGAGCTCACCCTGGCGCTCCAACTGCTCGATCTCGCGCAAGGCTTGGCTCTTGAGCCCGGAGTAGGAGAAGAAGAGCTCTTCTTTGACCTTCGGCACCGACAAACGAAACCGCTCGGGATCGCCGGACTCGGCCAACTGGTCGACCTTGGGGCCCTGCGGGAAAGCGAGGCCGAGGCGCTTGCCGACCTTGTCGAAGACCTCACCCATGGCGTCGTCGCGGGTCTCCACCAGGCTGTTGATCGCACCGCCGCGGACATCGAGCAGCGAGGTGTGACCGCCGGAGACGACCAGACCTTCGAAATGCTCCGGGATCGCCGTGCTGGGCTGGCCGTCCGGCTCGAGAAACGGTGAGTACAGGTGGCCTTCGAGGTGGTGCATACCGTAAAAGGGCAGATCGAGGCCGAAGGCGATCGCCCGGCCCACGGAGAGCCCGACCAGCAGGCTGCCCACTAACCCTGGTCCACGGGTCGCCGCCACCACGTCGACCGCGTCGATCTCGACTCCGGCCAGGCGCAGGGCCTCGCGGCTCACGGCGGGCCAGTTCTTAAGGTGCTCGCGCGAGGCGATCTCCGGCACCACGCCGCCATAGGGCTGATGGGCCAGCTGGCTCGACACCACCGAAGCGAGCACCCGGCCGGACCCATCGACCAGGGCACAGGCCGTGTCGTCGCAGGACGATTCGATACCGAGAATCAGCGGGTGGTGAGGCGTCGTAGGCTTCGACATGGGCGCGAAGGCTAGCACGAGACGGTGGCCGCGTTGTCACCGAGCCGGTTCCATTGCCGCCGCGAGCTAGATACGCTTGCCGCCGCCATGCGACGCAACCAGAGCTTGCTCGACACGCTGCTCGAGCTCCAGGTTCTCGACCGTGTGCCGCGCAGTGGTTACTTTCTGCGCGGCATCAACGATGCCGAGAGCGTTAGCGAGCACTCCTTCCACATCGTGTTCCTGGTGTGGGCTCTGGCGGCCGAGGAGCCGGCGGTGGACCGGCTGCGGGCGATGGAGCTGGCCTTGGTGCACGATCTGGCGGAGGTGCGCACCGGCGATCTGCCGCGCACCGCGGCCGGCTATTTGCCACCGGGCGCCAAGGCGTCGGCCGAGCTGGCGGCGGCGGATGATCTGCTGGCGCCGCTCGGTGAGCAGGCGGTGGCGCGGGTCGCCGAGTACCAGGCCGGTGAAACCGCCGAGGCGCGTTTCGTCTCGACCTGCGACAAGCTGCAGTTGCTGATCAAAGCGACGGTGTACGAGGGCTGGGGCGCCAAAGCCATGGGGGAGTTCTGGGACAACCTGGCAAGCTTCACAGATGGCGGCTTCGAATCGATCGGTCGCGTGCTCGCAGAGCTCCGGGAGCGGCGCTAACTCTACGGCTCGTCTTCGGCTTCCAGCTCGATACCCTGCTTGGCGAGCCGCTGTCGCAGTCGCTCGTAGGTATTGTTGCCCAGCAGGCTACTGGCGGCATGGGTGATGTCGCCGATGACGGTGCGCAGGGGTTGGGCGCCGCTCCAATACTTCTCGGCGTAGGGCTCGAGCTCCTTACCGAAGGCCTGGGAAAGGGCAGTCAGTGCCAGAACCAGATCGTCCAGGTAGCCCACCGGTCCGAGGAGGGCTTCGGGCATCAAGTCGATGGGTAGGACGAAGTAGGCCAGGGTGCTTGCCAGGGTGGCGCGAGTGGCTTTCGGAACCTCTTTGTCGAGGCTCAGGCGCAACAGAAGAAAGAAGACGTCGGGCACCAGGAGCAAGGCCTCGGCAGCACGTCCGCCGAGCTTGCCTGCTCGCTGCTCGAGGGTGCGGGCGATGCGCTCGCGCAGGCGATTGTAGAAGCTCAACAAGCCGGTGCTGGGCAACGCGTCGACTGCCGGCTCCTGGGCGGCGTCCTGGGTGTCGCGCGCCAGCTGCCCGAGGTCGTCGGGCGCCGGATCGCTGTTTGTGTCCTGATCGTCTGTCTTCTGTTGGAGTGTCTCGCTCACCGCTAGCTCCTGTGCGCTCTATCTTAACGGGTCCGTTGGCGTAGAAGGATCGCGACGATGCCGAGGAGTCCGACGATAGCGACGAAGGTGGACGCGACCACCGCCCATC
>JBCCGX010000787.1:0-5046 GCA_039029035.1 Acidobacteriota bacterium
GCTGGACGCCGGAGACGTTCCTGGCCGACTACGAGCTTTGGCGCCGGCATCCGCAGACCGAGATTCTGCCGCGTCCCCCGCACTTCGACACCGCGATCGCCCGGCTGCAGGAAACCCACCGCACGTTGAGCCAACGGTGGAATCTGCGCGCGCTGGAGCAGCAGCTCTCCCGTCGACGCTTCCGCCGCAACACCTATTTCGACCGCGGACCGCTGCAGGACAAGCTCCGCCAAGCCGACGCTTTCTGCCGCGAGGGCGTGCCGGCCGGTCTGCGGACGATCAAGGAGCTCGCCGCCCCGCGGCTCGCGAAGTCCTTGTTCAAGCGCGATCTGCAAGGGATCACGCAGCAACCGGTCATCGCCGCGGCGACAGCCTTCACTGCCGCCATCGACAGTCTGCGCCACGCCCTGCGCTGCCGCTTCGTCAGCGAGGTCCACGACCTCTTCGAGCAGCAGAAGCGCAGCGCCCTCGTCCTGACGTACGAGGATCTCCTGCGCCGCCTGCGCGACGCGCTCACCGATTCGCGGTATGGCCCGGCCTTGGTACGAACGGTCCGCCAACGCTACCGTGCGGCGCTGATCGACGAGTTCCAGGACACCGACCTGGTGCAGTACGACATCTTTCGGCGCCTCTTTCACCACGGCCCCCTTTTCCTCATCGGCGACCCCAAGCAGGCGATCTACCGCTTCCGCGGTGCCGACGTCTTCGCCTATCTGGCGGCCAAGGACGACGCCGATCGCACCTACACTTTGGAGCGCAACTGGCGCACCGAAGCACCGCTGATCGAGGCGGTCAACGCGGTCTTCGATCGCGCGCGCCGCCCTTTCGTGTTCGATCGGATCCCCTTCGAGCCAGCCGTTGCCGCAACGCCAGGGAACGACGAACCGCCACCCACCAGCGAGACCGTGTCTCCCCCTTTCCAATGGCTGTGGCTCCCCCATCGCCGCTCGCAGCAGGAGGCCCGCGAGGCGGTCGAACGGGCCGTCGTGCGGGAGGTCGCCCGGCTGCTGGCCACCGGCCGGCGGCTCACCGGCCGCGCCTTGCAGCCGGACGACATCGCCATCTTGGTGCGCACCAACGAACAGGCCCAGGGGATGCAGAACACCTTGCGCGGGGTGTCGGTCCCCTCGGTGATCGGGCGCTCCGGTGACATCTTTTTCTCCGACGAGATGGCCGACCTGGAGCGCCTGCTCGCCGCGGTCGCCGACCCTGGCTACGCGCCGCGCCTGCGCGCGGCCTGGGCGACCCGCCTGTGGGGCGATGATGCCCGGCGCATCCTCGCCTTGAACCGCGATGACGAAGCGTTTGCCCGCCGCCTCGAGCTTTTCGACGCCTACCGCGACGATTGGCGGCGCCGCGGCCTGATGCCGATGCTCCAACGGCTGCTGGCGGCGCGCCGGGTGCGCCAACGACTGCTGACGAGCGCGGCCGGAGAGCGCCGCCTGACCAACCTGCAACAGGCGATCGAGGTGCTGCACCGGGCAGAAAAAGAGCGCCACCTGTCACCGGCGGCACTGCTCGCTTGGCTGGCCGCCGAGCGGGCTGCCACCGATCGTGACCGGGAGCGCATCGACAGCGATCTCACCGAGCTGCGGCTGGAGAGCGACGCACCGGCGGTTCAGATCGTCACCGTGCACCGCAGCAAGGGCCTCGAGTACGAGGTCGTCTTCTGCCCCTATCTGTGGCAAGCGCGCTCGATCAGCAAACCACCGGTGGAGGCCCACATCGCGGTGGAGCGCCGGGTCGTCGATTGCGGCTCGGACGCTCTGGCCGAGCACCTCGCCCAGGCCGAAGCCGAGCGTCTAGCCGAGGATCTGCGCCTGACCTACGTCGCTCTCACCCGCGCCCGCCGGCGCTGCTATGTCGTCTGGGGTGATATCCAGGGCAAGGAAGGACCGGCCGTCTCCGGCCTGGGCTACCTGCTGCGGCCGGGTGTCCGACCACCGAGTGACGACCTCGTGGTGCGGGCGTTCGACGCCTCGTCGGCCGGTGAGTGGGCGGCCCGCAGCCTGGCCGAAGTCCAGGCCGCCCGCCCCGGCTGGCAACGTCAGCTCGAGGATCTCACGGCCCGGCACGCCGGGGTGATGGCGACCCGCTCGGTCGACGACGTGGCGAACGAGCCGTTGCTCACCCTGGTCGAGTCGGAGACTCACGAGCTCCGGACATGCTCGTTCCGCGGATCCGTTCCCCGAGCATGGACTCTCGAGAGCTTCAGCAGCCTGAGCCGAGGCGCCGAGAGCGAGAGCCCGGACCACCAGGATCCGGCGACGCCGGAAGCCCTGCAAGTATCGGCGAGCCAACCCGCAGAGCCGGTATCCCCCAGCAGCACAGAGCCACTCACCCGAGCCGAGGCCGCCGACCTCTTCGCTTTTGCCCGCGGCCGTCGTGCCGGCACCTGTCTGCATCAGATCCTCGAGCGGTGTGATTTCTCCCACCTGCCAGCCGCCGAGACGGAGCGCCTGATCCGCGACACCCTGCAGCGCCATGGACTGCAGGACCCGGCCAGCCACCAGCCGGGCAGCAAACCCAACGCCGCCATGCCGAGGCCCGGCTTCGATCCCGCGGCCACGATCCAAGATCTGTTGCAGCGCCTTACCGTCGCCACTCTGCCAGGCACCGACTTCACTCTCGGCGACGTCCCTGCCGAGGCCTACTTGGTGGAATGGAAATTCACCACCCCTCTGGCGCGCCTCGCACCGCGACGCCTGGCGGATCTGTTTCGCCGCCATGGCCGGGGCGCCCTGCGCGACGACTATGCCAATCGCCTCGCCCGGCTCGGTCGTGACGAGGTCGGCGGCTACCTGACCGGCTTCGTCGACCTGATCTTCAGTCATCGAGGGCGCTGGTACCTGATCGACTGGAAGTCGAACGATCTGGGCGCCAACGCGGCGGCCTACGGCGAGGCGGCCCTCTTGCAGGCGATGAGCCATCACCACTATGTGCTGCAATACCACCTCTACGTTTTCGCCCTGCATCGCTTCCTCCGCTGGCGCCTGCCCGACTACGACTACGAGCGCCACATCGCCGGGGCGTATTACCTCTTCCTGCGCGGCCTCGGTCCCCAGGGTGCGGGCTGGTACGTCGACCGGCCGCCGCTCCGGCTGATCGCCGCCATGGACGAGCTGGTCGCCCCGGCCGGCGCCGGAGACGCTCCAGGTAACGTCGGAGGCCTTGCGTGAGCCTGCTCGAGACCCTCGCCGCCGCCGGCGCTCTGCAGCCGATCGATCTGCACCTGGCGCGCCTTCTGCAGCGACGCGGCGCGGGGGATTCGGCCGACCTCGTTGCCCTGGCCGGCGCCCTGGTGAGCCGCGAGCGCGGCCGGGGCCACTCCTGTATCGACCCGAGCGATTGGGCCGGTCGCGCGCTGCCGACGGACGACGCGGCCTTCCTGCCGCCCCTACCGGACCTCACCTCCTGGCGCCGGGCGCTCGACAGCAGTCCCCTGGTGAGCCACGGCGAGCGCTCGACACCGCTGATCCTCGACGCCGCCGGGCGCCTCTATCTCAGCCGCTATTGGCACGCCGAGCAACGCCTGAGCCGCACTCTGCGGGCACGCCTGGAGAGCCCGCCACCCGAGCTCGACGCGGAGGCCCTGGCACCCCTTTTCAACCGCCTCTTCACGGCGCCGACAGACAGGGCGCCGGAAGACAGCGCGCCGGCAGACAATACGGTCGACTGGCAAGCGGTGGCGGCGGCGGCGGCGCTGGCGAGCCGCTTGACCCTGGTCAGCGGTGGCCCGGGCACCGGCAAGACCACCACCGTGGCCCGCATCCTGGTCTTGCTAGCGGCGGTCGATCCGACCACCCGCATCGCCCTGGCGGCGCCCACCGGCAAGGCGGCGGCGCGCCTCGGTGAAGCGATCAGCGAGCAGTTGGCGACCCTACCGATCGACGACGAGCTGCGCGAGCGCGTGCCCCACAGTGCCGCGACCCTGCACCGCCTCTTGGGCTACGATCCGCGGCGCGACCGCTTCCGCCACCACGCTCGCCGGCCCCTGGTCTGCGATGCCCTGGTGGTCGACGAGGCATCGATGGTCGATCTGCTGATGATGGACGCCGCCCTCAGTGCCTTGCCGCGGTCCGCCCGGATCATCCTGCTGGGCGACAAAAATCAGCTGGCCAGCGTCGAGACGGGCTCCGTCTTCGGCGATCTTTGTACTGCGGCGCGGTCCGAGGCAGGCACCTCGTCGCACTTTGCCGAGCTCTTTCGTCGCCTCGGTGGTGGCACGATGCCGGTCAGCGAGCACCTCGCGGCAGGCGACCTGGCAGACACCGCCGTCGAGCTTCGGATCAGTTACCGCTTCCGTGACCAGCCGGGCATCGGCGAGCTCGCCGGCGCGATTCGGCGCGGCGATGCCGACAGGACCCAGGCGGCACTCGAGGACCCACGGCTCGACGATATCGGCCACCTCGAACCGCCCGCCGAACAGGAGGCAGCCATCCTGCCGATCGTGCCCGCCCTCGAGGACTACCTGGCGGCTGAATCGCCGGCAGCCGCCCTCGAGCGCCTCACCCGCTTCCGCATCTTGTGCGCTCGACGGCGCGGCGACTGGGGTATCGAGCGCCTCAATCGGGTGGTCGAGCGCACCCTCGCCCAGCGCGATCACCCAATCGGAGAGCGCTGGTACCCGGCGCGCCCGATCCTGATCACGGCCAATGACTATCAAGTCCGCCTGTTCAACGGCGACCTCGGCATTTGCTGGCCGGTCGAGGGTCGTCTCTGGGCTTTCTTCCCCGGGCCCGGCGACGAGCCAAGACGCCTGCCCCTCGCCAAGCTACCGCCCCACGATACGGCCTGGGCGATGACGGTCCACAAGAGCCAGGGCTCGGAGTTCGACCACGTGCTCCTGGTCCTCGGCGACACCGACACCCTCGTCCTCAGCCGCGAGTTGCTCTACACCGGCATCACCCGGGCTCGGCGGCGGGTGATGGTGGTCGGATCCATCGACCTCGTGCGGGCAGCGACTCGCCGCGGCAGCCGTCGAGCGTCCGGGTTGGTCGATGCCTTGCGCCCGGCGGAGTCTCGGCCTGAGCCCGAAGATGAGAC
>JBCCGX010000788.1:0-5044 GCA_039029035.1 Acidobacteriota bacterium
AAGTAGTGTACCGCGTTGCTGTCCTGCGTCTTAGCAGCCTGCTTGATTGGCCATTCTGACCGAATCTCCTCAAATCGGCCCTCCCTTGGCCTTTCTGACCGCTAGACACGAACTCGGGCCCTGCAGCATAACGTTCTACTTCGACTTGCCCGTTATTGGGGGACGTCGAACGCAGTGCCGGACGGCCATGGACGCCTCTAGGGATTTGCCTCGGTCGCTCCAGAGCGACCCTTGGGATCGTGGGCAATCCCCGTTTAGCTTTCTGACCCTTCGGAACGCAAGTGGGGATTCCCCGTTTAGCTTTCCGACCCTCCGGAACGCAAGGAGGGATTCCCCAATCACGGGACAGTTAGACTTGGGCGTTACTTTTCGCGGTGTTTGTGGGCGCCTGAGCCGGATCACTCGCAGCGCATTCCGGATACGGCGCGATCGAAAGCGGCACAGGCGTCGACCAGGCGGGTGGTGGTGCCTTGCGGCCCGGTGACCGGGCGCGAGGTCCGGCGCAGGATCTCGTCGAGTCGTTGGCGGTCGAGGTCCGGCGCTCGCTCGAGCAGCAGGGCGACGACACCGCTGACGTGGGCAGCAGCGAACGAGCTGCCGGAGACGAAATCGTAACCGTCACCGGGCTGGGCGGCGAGGATCTCTCGCCCGGGCGCACGGAGGAGAGCGGTGGGGTCGCCCGGAGTGGCTCCGGCGACGTCGGACTGCACCACCACGACGCCTTCCAGGGATCCCGGGAAGGCGACGCTGTCGGGCAGCCGTTCGTAGGCCGAGACCACTGCGATACCGTCGTCGAGGGCCACCCGCAGCAAGCGCTCGAGGAGCGGATCGTGCGGCCCAGAAAGGCTCAGATTGACCACATCCGGCCGCCGGTCGACGACGAACGCCAGGGCTTTGGCCAGGGTGAAGCTGTTGCACGCGCCGGAGGACGTCTCGCCAGCCTTTTCCCAACAGGCCCTCAGAGCCAGAATACGCGCCGCCGGTGCGACACCAACGGTGCCGATGCCGTTGTTTGCTGTCGAAGCGATGACGCCCGCTACCGCGGTGCCGTGCAACTCGGCGATGCCCTGCGATCGCGACCGATCATCGACGAAGTCCTTGACCAGAGCCAGACGACCGACGAGGTCCGGGTGCGCCTCATCGACGCCGGTGTCGACCACCGCTACCGTAACGCCACGCCCCCCCGCCAGGGCGTGCACGTCCAGAACCCGCATCGTGTCGAGGCCGTGCTGCATCTCGAGGTAGGGGTCGTCGTAGAGTCCCGACGATTCGGACCGTCGGGTCGAGGGCAGAGCGCCCACGTCCGGCCCCGTGGTGAGCAACTCGAAGCGCTGCATCGGCTGCACGGACTCGACTCGGGGATCTTCGGCCAGCTGCGCAACGACGGCATCCAGCGAGCGGCCGGCCGGCACTTCGTAGACCACGCAGTAAACCCCGAGAGCCCGGATCGGCCAGCCCTCCACCGTGGACAAACCGTACTGCCGCGCCAGGCGGCGCAGGGTCCGCCGGGTGCGCTCGGTCAGCACGTAGTCCCCGGAGCCGGCGTATTGCCGCGAGCTCGAGCCGGCACCGCGCAGCAGCCCGGGGTTGGTCTGTGTCAGGGTCACCAGCAACCGCCGTTCGCTGGCCAGGCCCTCGCTGACGGTCTCGGGCCCGGCCTCAAGGTTCAGTGGGCTTGGGGGGCTCGTGCTCGCGCAGCCCAAGCTGGCCAGCAGTGAGGTCACGGCCAGCAGCGAGAGCGACGCCAGAGCGAGAGCGGATGCGGCGCGGGAGAAGGGTCGAGAGTCCGACATGGGTCGAGTGTCCAACGGGGTACGGATCGCCGGGCGAGCAGCTCCGGCAAGAGTTGAGTACCCCTGAGGCCGGTCAAGGTTCATCGAAATTGCTTCGAGACCACCAGAGCCCAGTTGCCGTCGATAGCTGCGCCCCAGCGTGGAAACTCTGGTGCGTCGGAGTGGTAGTAGCCCAGATCGACGTGGAATCGTGCCGCGGGCCGGCCGATGGGACGACTGACGGCCAGGTGACCATAGGTGAAACCGTCGACCGCCCCCAGATCGACTTCGCCGCGGCCGAGGCCGGCAGAGAGCTCGAAGCTCCGCGGCAGCGGATAGCGCCCCGAAAGTTCGAAGAAGGTTCCGGAGCGGTTGGAGCGCAGAAAGCCCGGTGTGTAGGCCACGGCAACAGAGAGCAGATCACGAAAGAAGAGCGTGAGGCTGGCTTCACCGTAGGACCGATCGACCGCCGGATCGGTGTCGGGATAGAGGTAGCGAACCACCTGGGCGCTGCCCGACCAGTCCGGTCCGAAAGACGTCGAGTAGCCGGCAAAGGCCTGGAGCTCGAATCGCCGGGTGTCGTCGGCGAAGTCGCCATCGTAGTCGAAGCGCACCGTCGAGGCCCATCCGCCAGCGAAGAAGCCACTGCGATGGAGGTAACGCAGCCCGACTTGCAAGGCTGGCTCGCCATCGGACCGCGAGAATCCGCGAAAAATGTAATCGCTCGCTGCCCCGACCTCAGCCTGCCAGGCACTGATCTGCTGCGCCGAAGCGGACGATGCTACCAGGCTCGACGCCAAAACCAGGCAACACACGAGGCACGCTCTCATGGCCGCGGACCCTACCATCGACCGACCGAGATGGCATCGAGCTGCAGCGTGACCCGTATGGCCAAAAAATATCCGAAGTTCGATTGAACCCTGCCGGCGGCCGTGGGTACATACGGGTATCGGGAGCGCGGCTCCCACAGAATTAGACCAACACACCTTCAGGAGACGGGACCGGAATGAGGATGGCGGCCGAGGCTTCGGTGGGCGGTAGACTGACGGGTGTGACCCCGGAAAATTTGCCCTCGGCGGACGACTGTGAGCTGATTCGGCGCGTGGCGACCGGAGACCGTTCGGCTTTCGAGACAGCCTATCGCCTCTACCATCCGAAGCTGACTCGCTTCGTCTCGCGGCTGACTCGGCGCAGCGATCTCATAGAAGAGATCGTCAACGACACCATGGTCGTGGTGTGGCAAAAGGCCGATCGGTTCCGTGGCGAGTCACGGCCCACCAGCTGGGTCCTCGGCATCGCCTACCGAACGGCGCTCAAGCGGCTGCGCCGCCTCTCTCGCCGACCGGAGGAGGAGCTCACCGAAGAGCTCCGCCTGGTGGATCCCCAAGAGCCCGAGACGTCCCTGGCCGAGCGGCAGATGCAACGCCTCGCCCGCCAACAGGTACGCCGAGCCCTCGGGCGGCTCTCGCCGGAGCATCGGGCGGTGGTCGAGCTGACCTTCTTCGAGAACTACGCCTACCGCCAGGTCGCCGAGATCGTAGGCTGCCCGGTGAACACGGTGAAGACCCGTATGTTCCATGCCCGCAAGCGCCTCGGCCGGCTGCTGAAAACCATGGAACCGGGAAGCGACCAGGAGGCATGATGTTCACTGCCAATTCCGCCATGACGCACCGCACGTGCTGGAAGCTGCTGCCGTGGTATGTCAACGGCACGCTGCAGGCCGCGGAACACGAGGGCGTCGAGCGCCACCTCGAAACCTGCGAGCCCTGCCGCGAAGAAGTGGCCTCCCTCGGCGACCTGCAGGAGCACGTCCAGTCGGAGAACCGGCAGGAGCCCAGGACGCTGGCCCAGTCGCCCGCTATGGCGTTGGAGCGTGGCCTGCGGCAGACGCTGGACCGGATCGACGTCGAGCCCAGGCTGCGTTTCCGAACCTCGCCAACTGTCCGCTGGCTGCTTGCCGGTCAAGCCGCGGCGATCGTGCTGCTGGCCTCCCTGTTGGTGCGACCACAGACGCCGGCTGGGCCCAAGACCTTCCACACGCTGTCGGACCGCCCGGTGGCTCAGGAGACGACCGACGTCCGCGACACGCTGCGGATCGTCTTCGACTCCCGAGCCACCGAAGCCGAGATCCGGCACCTGCTGCGATCGGCTGAGGCCGAGATCGTCGCCGGCCCGTCTGAGGTCGGGGCCTACACACTGCGCGTTCCGCCAGCATCGGACAGTACTCGGCTCGCCACCCTGCGAGCCGACCCACTGGTGCGGCTGGTCGAGTCGGTTCGGCGTTGAAGTTCGACAGCAACCCACCCCTTCATCGAAGCGCAGCTCTTCGTGACCTGCCGCTAGACTCACTCTGCCAAACCCTTCCAAGAGGAACATAGACCATGAGGCACCTGATCTTCGGGCTGTTCGCCCTGTGGCTGGCCTGCCCCGTTTCGGCCCAGACAGTGATCGACTTCCGCGACGAGCTCGACTTCGACGACCCGGAAGCCTGGGCGATGAAGTTCTTCACCTCGGCCAGCCTGCAGACCAGCCTGGGGGCCATCGAGAGGCTCGAGCCCGGCGCCATCGAACTCGGTCTCGAGGCGATGCAGATCCCCCACCTGGACCAAGAGCAGCGGACCGTCGGCTTCGGCGGCTTCAAGGAGGAGGATCTCAATCGCGCTCCAGCCTGGGGGCGCCTGCGCGTGCGCTTCGGATTGCCGCATGGCTTCTCCGCCACCCTCGGCTGGGTACCTCCGGCCGAAGTGAACGGCCTCGAAGCCAACCTCCTGTCGTTAGCGATCGAGAAGATCTTGCTCGAGCGTGAGAGGTGGTCACTGAGCCTGCGAGGCTACACCCAGGTCGGAGAGACCAAGGGTGACCTCACCTGTGAGGAGGGTGGCGACGAGCGCTTCCCACCCGGATCGCCGGAGAACCCCTTCGGCTGTCTGGCCCCGTCATCCGACGAGATAACGATGGAGTACACCGGCCTCGAGTTGGTCGGCGCCTACAAGCTCGCGGGACCGCGCGCTCCGACCCTGCACCTCGGGGTCGCCGGCAACCGCCTCGACATGGAGTTCCAGGTCGATGCCTTGGTGTTCAACTTCCGCGACCGCTCCCTGCTCCTGGCGGATGGCGACACCTTTTCGATCACCGGCGGCGCCACCTGGAAGCTGAAGCGCAAGATCCATCTCGGCGTCGAAGCGTTCTACTCGCCGCTCTCGGTCCAGCGCCTAGGCCAGGCCGAGGAAGACGATTCACTCCTTCATCTGCGCGGCCAGTTGCGATTCCGT
>JBCCGX010000789.1:0-5028 GCA_039029035.1 Acidobacteriota bacterium
CGGGCATCCGCGTGTACTGCTGATAGACCGCCGGCAAGGCACGGCGATGCGGCACCGCGTCGATGAAGGACGTCGGGCGAATAGCATCGGGCTGCATGCGGACATGCGATGCGAGGGGAAAGATGCCAAAGATACGGCTTCCTGGCTCCAGCCCTTCGGTCGTCGAATGCACGATATCGGCCAGGCCCCACACAGGCAGCAGACCTTCGTCGGGCTCGCCGGGGAAGAAGTCCCAATAGCCGCCGGCGATTTTCAACCCACCGAAAGAGTCGCCGAGCAAGGCGTAGGTCACGTTGTTGGCCGTCATGGCGAACCGGCCGAGACGGAGCTCCACTTCGCCAGGGGCGAGATCGCCCGCGCTCCGCGGCACTTGCACGATCTTTGCGTGATCCAGGTGCGCCCGGTCGATCGAGAGTTTCCATCGCTTCTCGCTAGCTACCATTCTCGTGCTCCTCGGGTCCCTGCGGATGGATCGGAAATCGCAGCCAGGGTACCACCATTGCGGATAAAGTTGGCCCATGGCATCCCGAAGCGGCAGCTCTCGACCGGCCGATGCGCCGATCGACTTCGAGAATGAGCTGAATACGGCCCAGCACGCTGCGGTGCACTCGGCCGATGGACCGCATCTTGTGATTGCGGGTGCGGGTACCGGCAAGACACGGACACTGGTGTATCGGGTGGCGAATCTGGTGCTGCAGGGGGTGCATCCGGAGTCGATCCTGCTGTTGACTTTTACTCGCCGGGCGGCCCAAGAGATGCTGCGGCGGGCCACGGGGCTACTGGACGAGCGCTGTCACCGGGTGGCGGGAGGCACGTTCCATTCCTTTGCCAACATCGTCTTGCGGCGTTTCGCCGAGCCGCTGGGCTATCGCAACAGCTTTACCATCATCGACCGCTCCGATTGCGTCGACCTGATCGGTATTCTGCGCTCGGAAGGTGGTTACGACAGTCGTGGACGCCGATTCCCGCGCGCCGAGACCCTGCTCAACCTGATCTCCAAAGAGGTCAACACCAATCGGCCGCTGGAGCAGCTGCTGGAAGACGAGTATCCGCAGTTCGAAGACGACCTGGAGCCGATCGAGGAGCTCAAGGTGGCCTACGCCGAGCGCAAGCGGCAGCAGAATGTCATGGACTACGACGATCTTCTGGTCCAGCTGTGCCGTTTGCTGGTGGAGCACGGTCCGGCCCGCCGGCAGCTCGCCTCGACCTACCGGTACGTGATGATCGACGAGTACCAGGACACCAACCGCCTGCAGGCGCACATCGGGGCGCTCCTGGCATCGACCCACGCCAACATCATGGTGGTCGGTGACGACGCCCAGTCGATTTACGGTTTTCGCGGCGCCAGCTTCCGCAACATCATCGACTTCCCGAAAATCTTCCCCGCCGCCAAGACCATCCTGCTCGAGCAGAACTATCGCAGCACCCAGCCGATTCTCGATCTCGGCAATGCGATCCTGACCAAGGCACGTGAGAAGTACTCCAAGCGCCTATTTACCGAGATCTCGGGCGACGAGAAGCCGGTCCTGCTACGGACCACCGACGAGTACAGCCAGGCTTCCTACATCTGCGATCGGGTGCTCGAGCTGCGCGAGGAAGGGGTGCCGCTGCAGGACATCGCGGTGCTTTGTCGTGCCGCCTGGCACACCAACACCTTGGAGCTCGAGCTCAACAACCGCAACATTCCGTTTCGTAAGTTCGGCGGCATCAAGTTCGTCGAGGCGGCTCACATCAAAGATGTCAGCGCTCTGCTCAAGCTCGGGGTCAATCCGCTCGACGCCGCGGCTTGGTTCCGCATCCTGCAGTTCTTCGAAGGCATCGGGCCGAAGACCGCGCGGCGGCTGGCTGAGGCGATCGTCGAGGCGCGTGGTGACTTTGCGACCTTGGTCGATCCGAAGGTCGCCCGGCGAAAATATGGCCCGGATCTCGAAGCGCTCCACGAGCTACTGCAGAAGATCAGTCGGCCGCGGTTGCCCCTGATCGAGCGCGTCGATACGGTGCTCGAGACCTACCAGGGCTGGATGCCGAAGAAGTTCGACGATGCTACCCGGCGAATGCGCGACCTGGAGGCGCTGGCGGTGATCGCCGAACGCTACACCGAGCTGGAGGAATTCCTCACCGATCTGGCGATCGATCCGCCGGACTTCAGCCGCGCGGCTGCGACGCTCGGCACCGACTCGGAAGATGAATGGATGACCCTCTCGACGGTCCATTCCGCCAAAGGCCTCGAATGGCATACGGTCTTCGTGGTGCAGATGAACATGGGTCGTTTCCCGGGCTACAACAGCTTGCAGGACGCTGACGACTATGAGGAGGAGCGGCGCCTGTTCTATGTCGCGGTCACCCGGGCCAAGAACCGGCTCTTTCTGATCAAGCCGGAGGAACAGCGCGGCCGGGGCGGCTACTTCGAAGTCGCCGAGCTCAGTCCACTGGTTTCAGAGCTCGATAAGCTCGACGATCTAGTGGTCGACGAGGTCTTCGCACCGACGCCGGAAGGCGAGGACTGGGAAGGCGAGGGGGCGGGAGCGGAAGATAGTGAGCAGCTGCAGAGGATCCAAGACTACTTTTCTTGAGCTCCATCCCGGCCGAGAACGTAATTTTGGGCCGCGACGCTCGGCCCCTCGCGGGTGGCGCTGCGCTCAACTCGCATGGCCTTCTGCGATGATCTATCTGTTGAAAGGAAGAGGCTTGCTCTATCTACAGAGGCCATGCTCAGACACGCCTCCGCGCCGTCCTCTGGGATCCGAGCGTCGCTTCTCGCTCGCTAAAGCGGTGTTTCGGGACGGGGTCGAACTGGATACAATCCGCGCCGAATGATCAGGACGTTGCAGTGGGCGGTTGCCGCCTCGTGGACTCTGACGGTCGCTTTGTGGCTTCTGTTCGTGGCCCAGCATCCAGCACCGCAGTGGATCAGTCAGTTGGTGGCGATCTGTGCCATCGGCTCGACTCTCGCCTTGGTGGTGACTTCTACCGTGGCGGCCTGGCGCCGAGGCGAATCTTCGCGCGTCCTCGCCCTCGGGGCGGTGGTGCTGCTATCGCTGGTGATCCACATCGTCGGCATCGAGCACGAAGTGGGCGAGCAGTATTACCAGGACGAAGGCACGTACCGCCATCACGCCAACGAGATCAACAACGGCAACTTCTTGCGGCCGAGCTACTTCTATCCTCACCTGCTCTACTACATCGACGCCTTCGCGACCTGGTTGGCCGCGTTAGGCTCCAAGCCGGTGCTCGCAGCCTCGGGATGGGTCTTCGGGGTCTCCGACTGGGCGATCTTCTGTCGGCTACTGGGGCGGCTGATCACCGCCGTCCTCGCCGGCCTGACCGTGGTGCCGATCTTTCGCCTCGCCGAGCGCTTCGGAGGTCTTTACGCGGGTTCGGTCGCCGGGCTCTTGATCGGTTTCGCGCCGGTCTACAACCACGGCGCTCATGTCAACACCTCCGATGTACCGTCGGCTTTCTTCGCCGCCATGGCGCTCGACGCGGTGGGACGCCTCTTGCAGGGTGAGAATCGCCGCGACTACGTGCTGGCCGGAGTCTATGCCGGTCTCGCGGCGGGCACCAAGTATCCCGCTGGGGTGGTGGCGATAGCGATTGTCGCCGTCTACCTGAAGTGGCGCCTCAGCGAGCGGCGTTTTTCCTGGTCCCTCGCCTGGGCGGGCATCCCGTCGCTGCTCGTTTTCCTGATGACCACGCCCGGCTTGGCGCTGTTTCCGCAGGAGAGCATCTTCGGCAGCAAGGGCGCGTTGTTCGGCTTCAGGCAGTACTCGCGCGGCGGTTGGATCGGCGTGGTGGTGGATTCGAACTGGGTCTACTATGGCAAGCTGATCCTCGCCAGCTTCGCCTGGCCGGCGATCATCTTGGGTCTCCTGGGACTCTTGCTGCTCCAAGGTAAGCGGCGAATCCAGGCGATGTGGCTGCTGCCGTTTCCGGTTCTCTACGTGAGCCTGATCAGCTCGATGAACATGGTGGTCGAGCGCAACCTCTACCCCGGTTTGCCGGCGATCGCAGCCCTTCTTGGCATCGGTATCTGGGCCCTTCGCGAGGCCCTGGCCCCTCGATTACCCGGGCGACAGAATCTCCTTGCCGTAGCCCTGGCCGGTGCCTGCCTGATCGTGCCGTTTGTGCAGGTGGTGGCGCAGGACATGGGTTATGCTGGAGCGAGCACCCGCAGGGTCAGCGCGCAGTGGATCTATGACCATCTGCCTCACGGGACGTCGATCCTCAAGGAACGCTACACGCCGAATCTCTTTTCGAACGCCTTCAAGGTGCAAAAGACACGATGGGCCGGCTCCTACACGGTGGACGGCCTGCTCGCGACCGACTTCGACTTCGTGGTGCTGGCGAGCACCGCCTTCGAACGGTTCATGCGGCCCGAGCTGCACTTCCGCGATTACCACAAGCTCACCGAGCGCAACTACCGTGAGATCTTCGAGCGTCTGGAGCTGGTCCAGGAGATCGGGCCCCACCGGACCCGTCGTGGGCCGCGAGTCCTGATCTACAAGGTAGCGGTGGACGAAGGGCAGGTCCCCGCGGTGCAAGAGATCGACGCTCGCGCGCCGATCGTCCGCAAGCTCAGAACCCGGCCCGAGCACGCCGGCCGCATCGAGTACCTGCCGACCCATCGCTGGCGCACTCTGCGGGCAAGCCTCGCCAGCGGGCCGCATCGATTGGAGTTGGTGGGAGAGACCAGCGATTACTCGCTGTTGAGCGTCGTCGATCTCGACGACCGGGAGGTGGACTTCGCCGAAATGCGGCTCGATAGAACGTTCGACATCCTCATCGAGGATCCGGGGCGATATCTCCTGCGGTTCTTCATGGACAAGGACAAGCCTTTGGAAACGGTGAGAATTCTGCGCGACCCACCGGACCCTGCAGTGCTGCTCGAGGTAGGGGCCGGACCGGTAAGATCGGGAAACCCCTCGCGGCCGTAGACGTAAGCATCAGCACGAGGGTGATCCCGGCAAAAGCGACCTCAAGGAGGCCTCATGGCGAAAGTCGAGCGCGTGCGCGAAGTTTTGACCTCCC
>JBCCGX010000790.1:0-5026 GCA_039029035.1 Acidobacteriota bacterium
CGCTCTGAGCCGCGGATGGGCTCGCTGGCCTCGATGGCGAAGCATTGGCTGAAGGCAGCTTCGAAACCCTCGCGGGTGTAGTCGGGGAAGATATCTTCGCGGCTGGCCAGGAGGCGCCGCACTTGCGAGTCGACCTTCGGCACGAATTCGATGATCAACGACTGGCAGACGCTGGCAAAGAATTGCGCCAGGTGCGGTAGCGGCACGTTGTTCGAGATCGCCAGGTGATGGATCAGGGCCAGGGCCAGAACGGTGTCAGTCGGGGCGCGCTCGATGAACGCCATGCGTTCCCGGTGCGCCCAGCCGAGTCCCGGGCTGGGATTGGTCAGATCCTGCACCAGAGGCAGGATGTGGGTCTCCTTCTTGGCGCGACACTCACGGTAGTTCCGCTCGACCGCACCGGGATCGATATCAAAGGCGAGGGTCGGGATCCCGCGCTCGCTGGCGATCCGGCTGAACAGGCCGGTGTTGGCGCCCAAGTCCCACACAGAGCCCGGCTGCAAGTGCTCGATCATCGCACCCACGAGCTCGCGCTTGTGTTCCTGGGCATCGTCCGTGTAGCGGTGCCCCTCCTCGTAGTAACTCACCCATTCGCTGGGACCCGGCTGCCACTCGAGCCCTTCGACACACGCCCTCAGATTGGCGATCAAGCCTTCGTACGCCGTCCGACTGACCCTTGCCTTGGAGGGCCCGGCGGTCTCCGCCCGGTCGGCGAAGCGCTGTTGAGCCTTGGCGTGGAGATGGATGTGGGATAGCAGGGAGAAGCTAAAGCGCGTCTTGAACGGCAAGAGCCCGCTAGCGAGATCGAGCGGCGGGCCGTCGATATAAATGCGCGACAATTGCCCCAGACGCACATCTCGGTAGGCCATTAGCGCCAGAGGCGCCAGGAAGTGCTGGCAAAACTGCCGATAGGCAACCCACGGCTCGCCCTCTTCGTAGCGCCCGAAGGACAGCGAATCGATCAACAGCGGCTGGCCCTGGTGGAACTGAATGTTGTAGGCGCTAGCATCCCTTAGGGTCATGCCGAAGTCGAGGGCACGGCGCTGGATCTGCAAGGTTGCCAAGGCGGCATCCTTGAGCTGCGAGAAGGCCCACTCGTAGGGGTACGAGATAAAGCGGACGCGCTCCGGACGCAAGATCTTGAACGCCGACTGGCCAGCCGGCGGATCGAGGTCGACCTCTTCGTGCGCAATGAGGAGGGACGCCTCGACCAGATCCCGGTACAGGCCGGAATCCATCAGCAGCTCGTACTCCTCCTGATACGAGGCCGCGACCTGGCGGTACAAGACGCCATCGCGCTCGAACAGAAACCCACTCGGGTCCCGGAAGGACGCGGGGTGTTGCAGGCTATCCGACATGGGTGGCGGGCACGTTCAGCGGCGACTCTTCTCTCGTCTCAGGAGTCGGACGCGGCCTATCGATCGGCCAAGCGTCCTTGCCTGCACAGATCGGGTCAGGAGATCGAGTCGCCCGACCCAGACGTCTCGGCAGAGCGCGAGAACAGACGGCTGAAGAACATCTTGCATCGGTGCCAGTAAGTCCTGATCACCAGCGCCGCGCCGGCTATGGCAGCAACGATCGCCTGCAGGAAGAGACTGCCGCTGGCAGGATCGAGGTAAGCGTAGGCGTTCTGCGCCCACAGGGTCATCACAGCAAGAATGGCCAGCAATGATCGGAACTGGTTCATGGTGCAGAGCCTCAGAGTCAAAGCGAAGATCGATTTTTGAGTTGGGGAACACCATTGCACTCGTCGGACACGAGTAAAGAATGGGTGAATAGGATGCTAAGACGGCATTGACCAAGAGTCAAGGCGTTCGGAGAAGGTAGCTGGCGCCTATCTTGCAAAGTTGTTGAAAATGCGATCCCTGGCGACTCGAGCCTGATCCGGAGAAGGCCACCAGCTCGCTCTCCCATCCACCGCTTCGAGGACCTCCATGCACCACCCGAGCCTGCGCTCAAGCCTCTCGATCTCCCTCGCCCTGTTGGCGGCTCTGAGCCTCATCCAGCCGAGCGCCGCCGCCGGCTGCCGCTCCGGCGCGGTGCTGGCGAAGAACCTGCTGGCCGGCGGCGCCGATTCGGGCGACCTGGCGATCGAAGGGCTCTATGGCCTCGACGAAGAGGCCCTGCTCGACGACGGTCGACTCGAGGCGACCGTCGCCATTCGCCTCACAGACGCTGCCCTGCGCAGCCTGCAGGGCGTCGGGGCCGGCGCCCTTTGTATCTCCCTGGTGCTCGACGTCGAAGGCGAGCTGCGCCTCGCCCACCACCGACGCCTGGAGCCCGCCGAAGCCAGTGGCGCCAGCCCGAGTCATGCCACGGCCTGGGCCTACGGTCTACGCACCGAGCTGCCGGAGCTCACCGAGCAGCTCTTGGTCCTCATCGAGGAACCGCGCTCCGGTCTGTGGGGTGTGGCGGTCGCCGACGAAGCCGACAGCGCCTTGACTCCGGGCCCTGCCGCTCGACGCCTCGCCGGCCACGGCGACGCCTGGCTCGAAGTCACAGGCGGCCCCGGCCCAGACCCACCCGGCGTCGGGGCCGCGGCGAAAGTGGCACCCACTGTGGTGCGGCTCGTGCCACCGCGGCAGCAGCCGGCCACCGGACCGACCCGTTTCGACGCCCTCGTCTCGACCACCGCCGTCGCCCGCATCGTTTTCGAGCTCGATGGCGAAGAGGTCGCCTCGCGCAAACGCTCGGGCCTGCTCGAGAGACCCTTCGCGGCGCGCATCGAGCTCGCCGACCCGCCGCGAGTGCAGACCCTGGTGGCGATCGCCTTCGACTCCCGCGGGCGCGAGGTCGGCCGCGATACGTTGGCGGTCAATCAGATCGATGCGCCCCTCCGGGTCCGCATCCGCGAGCTCACCGGCGATCCGGCGAGCGGCTCGGTGGAGATCGCCGCCGACGTCACCACGCCGGCCGGCACCGAGCTCGATCGGATCGAGGTCTACCGCAACCAGACCCTGGTGACTCGGCTCGACGCAGGTCCCGTGCGCACCCGAGTGCCGACACCGGCCCCGACGCCCGAGGACTATATCCGCGTTGCCGCCTTCCTCTCCGACGGCACGTCGATCGACGATGTAGTGCTACTCGCCGCCCCCGGCGAGATCGAGCAGGTGGAGGTCAACCTGGTGGGCCTGCATGTGGTGGCTACCGACGACCAGGGCCGGGTCGTCGACGATCTGCAGCCGGAGGACTTCGAGATTATCCACCGGCGCGAAGTTCAGCCCACCCAGAGCTTCGCCTATGCCGACGACGTCACCCTCCTACTCGGGTTGGTGATCGACACTTCGGGATCGATGCGCCTGGTGATGCACGATACGCGGCGCGCCGCCGCCAAGTTCCTCGGCTCCACCGTCCTACCGCAGGATCGCGCGTTCCTGGTCGACTTCGATCGCCAGCCGCGGCTCTTGCACCCGACCAGCGCCGACCTACCACGCCTGCTACGCGACCTCGCCAAGCTGGAGGCCGAAGGCGAGACCGCGATGTACGACGCGATCGTCTTCTCGATGCTACAGTTCCAGCGCCAGGGCGGCCGCAAGGCCCTCGTGGTGCTGACCGATGGCGACGACCTGGACAGTCGCTTCGGCCCCAAGTACTGCGCCGAGCTGGCGCGCGACCTCGGCGTGCCGATCTACATCATCGGCCTAGGCAACCTCGACGTCTACCGTCGCACCTACAGCAAGAAGGAGCTGCGGCGGGTCACCGAGGATACCGGGGGCCGCCTCTACTTCGTCGACTCCCTGGCCGAGCTCGACGATGCCTACGCCCAAATCAACGCCGAGCTGCGCAGCCAGTACTCGCTGTCCTTCTATGTCGACTCCGATCTCGATGCCAGCCAGCGTCGTGACGTCGAAGTCCGCATCCGACGCTCCGGCGTCAGCGCTCGCACCGTCGTCGGTAGCGGCCCGGCGAGTCCTTAGCGGTCCAGGGCCTGGGATTGAGCCGTCCAGGGCCTGGGATTGAAATCCCAGGCGACGCTCTGCTGTGCCGCAGGGACGGATGCCAGGCCGCAGCCTGGGATTTCCGTCCCAAGGGAGGTTTCGTAGGGTGCGCACAAAAAATCTTAGTGAAAAAAACTCAGATCGGGAATAGCTCCATGAATCTTAGCGTTGTACACTCATGAATGCGTTACGAACCTTAGCCCATAGAGCTTAGATATAGACCGGATCGCATTCCAGATTCGATCAACTACCTCGGATAGCCGAGTACCGGATAGCTGAACGCCTGAGAACCAACGTCTGAGAACCGAACCCAACCGTCTTGCAAGGCGCCGAACCGCGCCAACGAACGACCGAGAAAAGGAGAAACCCATGTTCGAGCACGCTTTGACCCGAGCCAACCGCCGTCCGTTCACCGTTTCCCGTCAGCCCGTCAACGGTCTCTTCGACCGGGTGTTCGACAACTTCTGGAACGACTCCGACTTCGTGACCGATGGCGAAGCAGGCCGTCGTACCTGGCTGCCGGCGGTCGACATCTTCGAGAGTGACGAGGCCTTCGTCGCCACTGCCGACTTGCCGGGCCTGAAGAAAGACGACATCGACGTGTCGATCGAGGACAGCGTCCTCACCGTCAGCGGTGAGCGCAAGTTCGAGGACTCAAAGGACAGCGGCACCTTCCGCCGCGTGGAGCGTTCCTATGGCTCGTTCCGCCGCTCGTTCACTCTGCCGCGTGGCGTCGATGCGTCCAAGGTCGAGGCCAAGTTCGAGGACGGCGTCCTGACCTTGAACCTGCCCAAGTCCGAGCTCGCCAAGAGCCGCAAGATTGCCGTCAGCTGAGGCGACGCCTCGGCTGTGTTTGCGATGGGCCCGCCCTGTGGCGGGCCTTTTCTTTTTCGGCCACACCTCGACTCGGCCTATTTGTACCCACCCTGGGATGGGCAATTTCTCGTGCTGTCCTCGAGCCGCCTGCGGCGTATAATGGCCGACTTCCCTTGCAGGAATTCATCGACCGCGGACATGGACACGGCAAGCCAGACAGAGACCGAGCGCCCCGTCGCCCAGGACGCCCTGCGTCTGCTGCTCATCGTGCA
>JBCCGX010000791.1:0-5025 GCA_039029035.1 Acidobacteriota bacterium
AATCGATAATCCTGAGATCTCTAAGGAGAATGTGACATGTCTTTGAACTGCCAGATTCTGAAAACCTTTATCTTGCTATCGATCGCCATTGTCGGCGGCGGAGCGGCCCTCGCTGCACCGCCGACGCTGCTCGAGCCTGATTTCCCCTCCCTGGAGCTCGAGCCGGGGCAAACCCCCTACAAGGCAGCCGTCGACCTCGGCGGATACGAATGGCCTTTGATCAACGTCACCAACCCCAGCGACGCCCACTACGCCATGGTGCGGGTCGTCGCCTGGAGTGCCGCGACGGGTAAGAGCCGTTGGTATCTCATCAGCCTGGAGCCCCGCGGTAGCTCGACTCTGAGCCTGGAAGGCGGCGAGCGCTTCGCCCACCTCTCGTTGGTCGGCAAACAGGTGTTCCGGGTGGAGCTGCTGAGCGCCGACGACGATCGGCGCCACGAAGTGTCCGTCACCCGCGAGCTCGACCTGCCGACCAAGAGCAGCACCACTTGCGATTGCACCTGGACCCTGACGTGCGACAGTGGTGGCTGCTCTGGCCTGGGCCCGTTCTCGGCCAGCGGCCGGGTCGAGGACGACGACAAGGTCTACTGGAACCAGAACGCGCCGCTCGATCCCCACCAAGCCTGGAAGACCGAGAACGGCGACGAGTTCGGAGCCACCTGGTCGGCCAGCGGCCCGGGCTCCTGTCCCTATTCGGTCGTCAACGACCTCGGGCACGTCTATGACGTCGACGTCCCCTGTGCCGGAGGCGGCGGTGGCAACGAATGCGAAGGTGAGAACCCGCCACCTTGTTGCTTCGAGGAGTGTGAGTTCGAGAACTGCTGCGACAACTAGCTGTCTCGAGAGCCCACCCGGCGTCGGCCGCGACGCCGGGCGGTTCTCGGCCCTAGATCGATCCCATTTCTAGGGTGTCGTGACCGGCGCCGGGGCGACCGCATAGCGAGCCGCCTCTTGCCGACGCCCCAAGGCCAGGTAGAGCGCCTCCAGCCCACCGCGCCAGATCTCGGCGGTGGCGGGATCCGAGGCCTCGGACTGCGTGAAGGCCGCGTGGGCTTCGAGCAGCAGGGGTTCGGCCTCGTCGTACTGTTGCAGAGCGCTCAAAGCGACACCCAGGTAGCCCGCCGCGAGGGCCGTCAGCCGATGCCCCTGGGGTAACCCGTCACGCCGCACCCGCAGGGCTTCCCGTAGCAGGGGCTCGGCTTCGGCGGGCGATCCGTCTTCGCGCAGGAGATTGCCCAGGCGGACCAGCGGATGGGCCAGAAGATGCTGTGGAGCACCGGAGCGCCGCTGCACGTCCAAGGCTTCGCGATACAGCGCCGCCGCCTCACCCCGCTTGCCGCGTGTCTGCAGCACCCGGCCGACATTGAAAAGGGACGACGCCAGGTTGGGGTGCTCGCCGAGTCGCCGATAGATCTCCAGCGCTTCGCGTGTCGCCGCTTCCGCGCCCTCCAGGTCGCCGGATTGTCGGAGGCCCTTGCCGAGGTTGTTCAGCGCCACGGCCAAGCGTGGATCGTCGTCGCCGAAGACCGCCCGGTTGATCGCCTCGGCGCGGCGAAAGAGGCCCACGGCCCGATCCGAATCGCCACGCGCCAGGACGATCTGCGCCAGGCTGTCCAGCGAATAGGCGACGTCCGGATGGCTCGGCCCGAGATTCTTCTCGTGCAACGCCAGGGCCTCGGCAGCCGCCGATTCGGCCCCCGCCAGATCCTCCTGGAAGAACAGGACCTCCGACAGGCGCACCAGGCTGATGGCCAGCCGTGGATCGCCCGGATCGAGCAGCCGACGTTTGTTGGCCAGCGCCTGCTCGCTCAGCGCCTGGGCCTCAGCGAACTCGCCTCGGTGCAACAGTGTTCGCGCCAGGCCGGCCAGGGCTTCGGTAAAGCTGAGGCTCTCACCGCCGGAGGCACTCTCCTCGATCGCCAGGGCTTCGCGGAAAAGCGCCTCCGAGGCGTCGTAGTCGCCCGCCACCCGCGACACTTCGGCCAGCCCTTGCAGACTCTCGACCAGGTAGTAGCGACTTTCGGGGATCCCGCGACTCACCTCGACAGACTCGCCGAAGGCCTGCTCGGCGGCTTCAAGAGTCAGGCTCTCGAGCAACGCTCGACCGAGATAGAACAGGCCTTCGGCCAGGGCCAGCGGCGCCTCGGCCGGCAGTTGGCGACGGATCGCCACCGCGCGGCGCAGTTGGGCTTCGGCCACCTCGTAGCGTCCCAGGTTGTAATTGACGTTGCCCATCGTGAGGAGCAGAGTGGCGTGGGTGTCTGGCCGATCCTTCAACTGCTCATCGATGCGCTGGGCGCCACGATCGAGGATCTCGCGCGCGGTGATCGTTTCCCCCTTGGCCTTCTCCGGCGACGAGGTCTCGAAGATGTCGGTCAGAAACTGCAACACCTCGGCGTTCTTATCGCGCTCCGCGCGCACCTGATCGCGCTCACGGGCCACGGCCATCGACTGCGCCCGGGTGGTGAGGGCGAAGGCGACGATCAGGCCGAAGATGATCGACACCGCCGCCGCTTCGACCAGGTGGCGCCGCAGAAACTTGCCGGCCCGATAGGTGAAGCGGTCGCGCCGGGCGAGGACCGGCAGACCGACGAGGTGGCGACGCAGGTCTTCGGCCAGCCCCTCGGCCGTGGTGTAGCGCCGCTCCGGTGCCTTGTGCATCGCTCGGGCGACGATGGTGTCGAGGTCGCCCTGCAGCCTCCGGCGCAGAGCTTCCGGGCGCCGGCCGCGCGCTGCGCCGATCGCCTCGGGTGGTGTCTCGCGACGAGGGTCGGTGGTCGGTGCCTCGGCGTCGCTCGTTGCCCTGTTGATCGCTTCGCTGACACGCGTTGGCTCGACGGTCTGCAGCACACGCTCGACCTCAGCCGCCGATCGACCCTCGAGGCGATAGGGCGCGCGGCCGCTGAGCAGCCGGTAGAGCAGCACACCCAGGGAGTAGACGTCGCTGGCGGTGGTGATCACGCCACCGCGGGCCTGTTCCGGGCTGGCAAAGCTCGGCGTCATCAGCCGGAGCCAGGCCACCGTCGTCTCCGGACCTTCGGTGCCAACCTCCGGGCCGAGCAGCTTGGCGATGCCGAAGTCGAGCAGCTTCGGCGTGCCGTCCGCCGTCACCAGGATATTGCCCGGCTTGAGATCGCGGTGGACGATCAGGTTCTGGTGCGCGTACTGCACCGCACCGCAGACGGTGCGGAAGAGCTCGAGCCGCTGGTCGATCGAGCAACGGTGACGGTCGCAGTATTCGTCGATCGCCAGGCCTTCGACGTACTCCATGACCACGAAGGGCCGGCCGTCCTCGGTGGTGCCGCCGTCGAGCAGGCGAGCGATGTGAGGGTGCTCGAGCTGGGCCAGAATCTGCCGCTCGCGACGGAATCGCCGCACCAGATGCTCGCTGCCCAACCCCTGCCGCTGCACCTTGATCGCCACCCGCTGGCGGTACGCGTCGTCGGCCCGCGAGGCGCGATAGACGACGCTCATGCCCCCCTGGCCGATCTTCTCCTCCAACCGGTAGGCGCCGAGCTGCTGGCGGGCAAGGTCGGGATCAGGGGCCGGGGACGACAAGCTGGGCAAGCCCGCGCCCTCCAGCAGACCGCCAGCCGCTTGCTCCGCCGCCAAGAAGGCGTCGACTTCCTGGCGCAACGCCGGGTCCTCGCCACAGGCCCGGGTCAGGAACTCGGCGCGCTCGGCTACCGCCATGTCCGAGGCCTGCTCGAACAGTCGTCGCACCTGGCGCCAGCGCTCGGGGCTCATGCGCTCGCCCTTTCGGCTTGCAGGTAGCGGAAGAGCCAGGCCTGAGCCGTGCGCCAACGGCGGATCACCGTACGATCGGACACTTGCTGGATCTCGGCGATCTCCTTGTTCTCCAGGCCGCCAAAGAAGCGTAGCTCGATCACCTCTGCCAACTCGGCATCCACCTCACCCAGCTCGCTCAAGGCAGCATCCAACACCAACACCGCCGGGTCGGTCTCCTGGCCGACGATCAGCGCTTCCTGCAGGCTCAGGAGGATCGCCCCGCCGCCTCGTTTGCCACAGCCGCGGTTGCGCGCATGATCGACCAGCAGCCGCCGCATGACCTGCGCCGCGATGGCGAAGAAATGGGCCCGATTGCGCCACTGCACGCGGCCCTGGTCGACCAGCTTGAGGTAAGCCTCGTGCACCAGGGCCGAGGTCTGCAGCGTGTGCTCTCGCCGCTCCTTGCGCAGGTACGCCGCGGCGATCCGACTCAACTCGCTGTAAACGGTGGGCAAGAGATCGTCCAACGCCTGCCGATCACCGGCACTCCAACGGTGCAGCTGTTCTGTTACCTCGTCCGTCACGCCGTGAGCCTCCATAAGTCACAAACGGGCCCACGGTCGCAGACGTTCCCAGCCATGGACCCAGCCGCTTTAGAAATCGGGTCAGCTTGCCACTCCAAGCCCACCTCATCCCGTGTAGGTCATTTCTTACGATTGATCCGGGTTAGGAGTTCATGACCACTGCCCAACGAGGGCTGGTACGCTTACTCCCGGGGCTATTGCAGGCCTTCACTGGGGGACATCCCGTTGAGCAACGAACATCCGCCGAGCGGGGCCGATTCGAGCGACGCCTCCGTATTGTGCTTCGCTCATTTCGAAGTCGATCTCGAGAACCGCGAGCTGCGACGCGAAGGTCGCGTGGTGCCGTTGCAGGAGAAGCCCTTCAAGCTACTCGAGGCGCTGCTCGCTCACCCCGGTCAGATCGTCACCCGGGAAGAGCTCTATGGGATCCTCTGGCCGGACGCTCAGCATCTCGATTTCGACGCCAATCTCAACGTCGCGGCCCGCAAGCTACGGCAGGCGCTGGAGGACTCCACCGAAGAGCCCAAGTGGCTCGAGACCGCACCCCGTCGCGGCTACCGACTGAAAGCACAGGTTCGACCCAAGGCGACTCCCACGGCTCCGCTCGAAGCCTCTCCCCCGCCGCAGCGCCGCGGCGACTGGGCGGCTGTGGGCTTTGCCGTGGTCGGCTTGCTGGCCTTGGTCTGGCTGCTGGCGGCAAGAATGGAGCAGG
>JBCCGX010000792.1:0-5022 GCA_039029035.1 Acidobacteriota bacterium
AGGGAAACCGACCACCAGGACGCCGTCTAGCGTGGTGAGCTTCGAGAACGGCCCGTCATGCAGAGCGACGCTCGCCCCGCGGCCTTCGAGATAGAGCCGTGCGGCGAGCCAGCCGCTGGCGTTGGGTGACAGGGTGCTCGAGACAGCGCCGGGGACCCGGGCGAGCCACAGCCCGAGGCCGCCGAGGAGCAGCAGGGCGGCGAGCCACCCGCCGGCGCGGCGCTTCAACTCGCCTCCCTCAGATCGCCCCACAGCCGTCGGATGGCCGCGACCTGCGGCGCGTCGCCACCGTAGAGGATGCGGTCGAGCCGCCGGATGGCCGGCATCAGATCCTTGCGGCCGGCGTGCCGGATCAGCTCGCGACTGGTCCAGGAGCTTTCCGCCCGGTCGCCGACCAGGCGCTCGGCCAGCCACCACCAGAGCGCCAGCACCGCCGCTTCGGCGTCGCCATCGGCCAAGCGCTGCTCCAGCTCGTTCTCCCATCGCGGGCTGTCGGTCCGGGTCTCTTGAGTGGTCAGGGGGACGACATGGGGATCGGCTTGGGCTCGTCTCGGCCAGTGACGCAGCGCGAAGTGCAGCAGCGCCGCCAACAGAACGAGGGCGAGAATCGCCAGCAGGACCTTCAGGACCTGTTCGAACCGCGTGTTCGCCAGACTGGCGAACGACGGCAGGTAAGCGAGCAGCTGTTGTTGGATCCAGCGCCCGAACGCGTTGCCGGCATCCGCCACGTAGAGCGATACACCGGGCCGCGGCCGACGGACTTCGATCGGGTGATCGCGCAGGATCTGGCGCAGCTGCTGGCGATCGGCCGACGCAGCGGACGGCCCTGGCGGCGCGCTATGCCGCACCGTCTCGTGGTCGGCCGGGGTCGGCTCACTCCCGCGGCTCGGCTCGGCCGCCAGGCTCCCGAGGACCAAGGCGAGAACCCAAAGGACCCAGCGAGACCTGCGGGGTGCCACGTCGCGTGCCACGCAGCGAGACCCACGGTGCGACAGGCAGGGGGGCACGCAGCAAACCATCGCGTCAGGCCGGCGCCTCGGCTGGCGCTGGCTCGAGTCGTCCGACCAGCTCGTCGATCGCTTGCCGTAAATCGGCCCCTTCCCGCTGGCGGCGGATCTCGCGGTAGAAAAGGCTGATGCCGAACGTCCAATAGAGCCAGGCCGCGGCGGTGGCGCAGGCACCGAGGATCTGCGTCGGGATCTGGAGCCAAAGGGTCGCGGTCAGGAGCGCCTCCGGATCGACCGCCGCGCCGGCGGCGGCCTCGCGGAAGACGAAGATCTGCTGCGTGATGAGAAAAGGCAACTGCACGGTGAGGCTCACCGCATAGGTGATCATCGTGGCGGTGGCGAAGAATACGATGGTCTTCAGCCAGGAGCTGGTGGTCCAGCTGCGGGTGGGGTTGTAGTGCGCCAGCTGCGCACTGCGCCGGATCGCCGCCCAGCCGTAGCGATCCTCTTCCACCATCACCGGCATGACGAAGATGAGGGTCGGCGCGACATAGAGGACGGGCAAGAAGCACATCAAGACACTGAAGAACTGCAGCACCGTCACCACGACCATGGTGCCGAAAACCGGTGGCCTGAGGACGAAGAGCCAGGCCCGGCGCCAGGCGATGGCTCGACCGGCGACGGCGTCGAGGGACGCGACGAGCAAGGCGCCGAAGGCGAGGCTGTAGACCGCCATGACCAGCACGACGAGAAGGAAGACGCCACCCAGCATTGGCAGGATAGCGGCGAAATCGCCGTCGCTGGCGAGGCTCCGATACCAGCCGATCTGCAGCATGCCGACCAGCAGGCCGGCGCCCGCGATCGGCGCCGCAACGGGCAGAAAGAGCCGTCGGAAGTGGCGTTTGGCCGGTACGAGGACGAGATCGAGCAGTCGGCGAAAGGCGATCGGCTCGAGCGGATGCGAGCTGGCCTGCGCCTGCTGTGGCTGCTGCATCGGCTGGGCCGGCGCGCTCATGCGGTGGACTCCTTCGGCTGACCGAAGGGGTGCCAGGCGACCAGTACGAAGGCGGCTTCGAGCAGCAGGCCGAGCAAGGCCTTGCTGGTCAGGGAGAGCTCCGGTGACGGCGACAGATAGCCTTCGACGAAGCCGAGCAAGAGGAGCCACGGCAGGCAGCCCAGGAGCACCACCAGAGCGTCGCGACCGGCCTCCTGCAACAGCTCGGCGCGTGGCCGGTCGGTGGCGACCACCAGAGCCCGACCCACGCCGAGGCCGGCGGCAGCGGTGATCAGAATCATCGAGATCTCGAGCGGACCGTGGGCCGCGATGAAGTTCATCAGGGGCGTGGTCATCGAATAGTGCGCCGTGGTCGCGACGGCCGAGCCGAGCATCAAGCCGTTCAGGAAGATGACGTAGAACGCACCGAGGCCGGCGAAAGCGCCACCGGCCCAGCCGGTCATGGCGACCGACATATTGTTGGTGGCGATCTGGGTCGAGGCCACCGCGCCTGGGGTGACAGCGAAGATCGTCTCGGTCCACAAGCGGCCGTGGCGCAGATCCTCGATCGCCTGCGGATTCAGAAAGACGGCACCGAGAGCCGGCTCCGCCAAGGTGAGGCTGAAGCCGAAGAGGCAGGCGAGAGCGAAGAGCCCGGCGACGATGGCGATCTGCGGCCGCAAGCGCGCCCTGGCGCGCGGGAAGGTGGAGCGCAGGAAGCGGCCGATTCGCGGCAGGTGCTCTGAGGTATCGCGGTGTAGCCAGTGGGTGCCCTCGAGCACCAGGTGGCGCAGCCGGCGGTCGATCGCGGTGCCTGGGAAGCGGCTCGCTGCCAGAGCGTGGTCGTGCAGCAGCTTGCGGTAACGCACCGCCAACTGCTCCAGGTCGTCGTAGCCCAAGGCGCTCGGGCGGCTGCGGGCGATCTCGAGGCCGTCGGCAAATTCGTCGCAAGCCTTCTGCCGCAGCTCGACGAAGCGTTGGTAGTCCATTCAGGCGACCTCCGCCGCGTCGGCCTGGGGGTTGCCCAGCAGGATCTGGTGCAGGGTCTCGGCCGGATCGTCGGAGGGCGCCAGGGTGGGCTGGACCTCGGCCCAGAAATCCCCTTCCGTGGTCTCGATCCAGCGCAAAAGGTCCGTCGCCAGGTGCTGCGCCGTGGCGGCCTCCAAGGCCTCGGCGCGGCGCAGGAAGCTCTCGACTACGGTGATCTCGCGCGCTCCCCAGCTCGGCGGATGACGCTGCAGCTGAACCGGCTCTTCGCTGTCGCTGCGGTGGTGCACCACCAGAGTCCCGCCAACCAGGTCGCCGAGACGCCGGGCTCGGCGGTCGATCGCCATGAGCGGAATGCCGATCAGGATATCGAAGGTGCGCAGGAAGTTGCGGATCAGGATTGCTGCCGGCGTGGTGCGGCCACCGACCCGCGACACCACCCGCAGGCCCGCCGCCAGCTTGCCCGGGGTGCGGCCGCCCATGGCGATCTCGAATGCGGCGAAATAACTCCACTGCAGCAAGAAGAAACCCAGGGTGAGGGCGCCGGCCACCCAGCCGAAGGAGATCCCTAGCTGCGGCAGTAGGACCACACCTGCAGCGACCCAGACCAGTTGTAGGAGCAGGAGCAGGCAGTGGTCGATCGAGGCTGCCAGGGTACGGCTGCCGATGGTGGCGAAGGGCAGATCCAGGCGGACATTGTCGAGCGCCAGGATCGCGGCATCAGGCGGTGACGGAATAGAAGGTGATGGCGCCAAGGAAATCTCCCGCTTTGCGCCACGCAGTCTATCTCGGACCCGAGATAACCCGGGATTGAAATTCCGGGCTACGTTCTGTAGTCCCTCCGGGACAGGGCGCCTATCGGGGCGAGGCCACCCGGGATTGAAATCCCGGGCTACGTTCTGTAGTCCCTCCGGGACAGGCGGCCTATCGGGGCGAGGCCACCCGGGATTGAAATCCCGGGCTACGTTCTGTAGTCCCTCCGGGACAGGCGCCCCATCGGGGCGAGATATCGTAGCCTGGGACTTCAGTCCCTGGCCACGGGCCGTCCCAGCCTACTCGTGACTGCGAACCTCGCCGGTCATCGGCCCGAGGTTGACCAGGCTCACCGGCCGGGTGATGCGGCCAGTCTCAGTCTTGATGATGAGCTGCATCTCCTGCACCAGGCTGCCGATGGCGACCACCATCCGGCCGCCTTCGGCGAGCTGATCGTAGAGTGCCGGCGGCGGACGTGGGGCCGAGACGGTGACCAGAATCGCGTCGAAGGGGGCTTTGTCGGGCCAGCCGCGATAGCCGTCACCGATCTTGATCTCCACATTGTCGAAGCCGAGCTGACCCAGGGTTTTCTTGGCCTGGTCACCGAGATCTTGATTGATCTCGATCGAGTAGACCTCGCCCGCCACCCGCGACAGCAGCGCGGCGTCGTAGCCCGAGCCGGTGCCGATCTCGAGCACCTTGTCGTCCTTGTCGATCTCGAGCAGCTCGATCATCCGGGCGGAGACGAAGGCATGGGGCAGATTGTGCCCTGGGGCGATCTCGATCGGCGCGTCTTCGTAGGCCATCGTGCGCTGGTTCTCGGGCACGAAGAGATGCCGTGGAACGGTCTCCAAGGCCGACAGCACACCGAGCTGCTTGACCCCGCGCTTGCGCACCTGGTCCTGGACCATGTCGTAGCGCTGGGCGAGGAACGGATCTGGCTGGGCGCCGATGGCAGCTGCAGCAAGCAAGCCACAGAAAAGAACCGTGGCCACACCGGCGAGGCCCCATAAGACGTCCCCCCGAGGAGACGAAGGCGTCCGGTGAGGCATCGAGGAGCGGGCGGTCACGCTGCTGGATTCACCTCTTGAAGCTCGAATGTTCATCATCAGCGACCTCTCAGGCCGGGCTGGAAGCAGTTCGGCCCATTGTCTCAAGAGGAGCTTGCAAGACACAAGCCAATCTTGGGCTCGGCGCTCTGGATCACGTCTGCACCGGGGCTGTTAGACTGCACAGATCGGCCGTGGCTGCCGTCGGCCGATAGCCGTCAATCCTTGCAACGTACTACATCTCGAGGAGAACGGTGTCTCAACCCGCTTTCACTCCGTATGATCAGGTGGC
>JBCCGX010000793.1:0-5021 GCA_039029035.1 Acidobacteriota bacterium
AACCTCGGGAAGTGGCCTGGTTGGATCAGTCTCCGAGACGGACGGTGGCGATGGACGCGAGAAGTAGACACCGGCTCCCGCGAGCGCCACCAGTGGCAGGATCCACCCAGCAGCAAGCCGCTGCCCGAAGCTCGAACCTGCGTCGTCCTGGGATCCTGCGGAGGTCTCCACCGAGGTGGCGGCGGAATCGGACGACGCGGCCTTGGGCTCAGCCGGAGGAGCCACGGCGACCGGCGTCGACGAACCTGGCCACTCGACCACCGCCACCAATCGGTAACCCGAACGACTGACCGTTTCGATGTAGCGCGCTGCGCGATGATCGTCGCCCAGGACTCGGCGCAAGCGGGAAATCGCTTGGGTCAGGGTGTTCTCGCTGACCACGGCGTCGCTCCACACGGTGTCGAGAATCTCGTCGCGGCTGACGATCTGCCCCGGCCGAGTGGTGAGGAAGACCAGCAGATCCATCAGGCGTGGGTCGAGCTGCTGCTGTTGCCGACGCGAGACAATGCGCCGCTGGGACGGCTCGACACGCCAATCGCCGACGCCGAAGCCTTCGCGGGCGAGGGCGGTTGCCGGATCCTCGGGCACCAGCCATTGGCTGGCTCGGCGCTGCGGCTGGGCTGCCCTCGTCACCTCTTTCGGACTCCTCTTGCGCCATGCGATCGACTTCCCACGCGGACGATCGATCGGAGGTCGGTGTTACCCCAGTCTACGCAGGTGACGGCGTGGAGTTCCGGCCGCAGGCCGGACCGAGGACTCTATCGGCCGGGGCGGTCACCGAGCTGCTCGATTACCACCTCGATGCGCGGCGCGATCGGTGCCGGTCTCGAGATGGCTTTGGCTGCCGCCGGTACGTCCTTGAGACCGGTGCCGGTGATCAGCAGCACGACTCGCTCCTCGCGATCGACCAGGCCGCGAGACAGGGCGGCATCCAGGCCGGCGAGACCGGCGGCCGCCGCCGGCTCGGCGAAGACGCCGGTCGAGCGTGCCAGGCGCGCGATCGCGTGGACGATCTCTTCGTCCGAGACCGCCACGCCGGCACCGCCCGAAGCGCGGATCTGCTTCAGGCACAACAAGGCGTTGCGCGGCGCCTGGACGACGAGGCTGTCAGCGACACTCGCCGCGTCGGCAACGGGGTGGATCGTCTCGGCGCCGGACTGCAAGGCGTCGACGATGGCCGCCGAGCCGGTGGGCTGTACGGCGATGAGCCGTGGCCGCCGGGCAATCAGGCCGGCGCGCTCGAGGTCGGCGAAGCCTTTGGCGACCCCGGAGATGATCACCCCATCACCGGTCGGTACGAGCACCACGTCGGGTGCCTCGGGCGCCATGGCGGCGGCGATGTCGAGCGCAGCCGTCTTCTTGCCTTCGATGGTGAATGGGTTCAGGGCGGTGTTGCGGTTGTACCAGCCCAACTCGTCGCAAGCCGCCAGGCAGAGCTCGAAGGCATCGTCGTAACTGCCGTCGACCCGAAAGACCCGCGCGCCGTAAGCCGACATCTGCACCAGCTTCGCTTCTGGTGCTGCCCGCGGCACAAAGACGACGGCTTGGCTGCCGGCTGCGGCGGCCACCGCGGCGAGTGCCGTGGCGGCATTGCCGGTCGACGCTGCGGCGATCGTATCGAGGCCGTACTCACGCGCCTTGGCGACCACCAGGAGCGATGCGCGATCCTTGGTCGAGCCGGAAGGATTGCGCGCGTCGTCTTGGATCCACAGCCGCGGCATGCCGAGCTCGCGGCGCAGTTCCGGCACTTCGAGTAGCGGCGTGCCGCCGACCGCCAGAGGCGCCAGGTGCTCCCCCGAGGCCAGGGGCAAGAACGCGGTCAGAAACTCAGGCGTGCCTGGCGCGGCGTCCGGCCAGGTCGAGGGCAACTCGTCGAGCACCACCTCGAGCACGCCTCGCGTCACACCGCCCGGCTCCTGCTGTGGAGAGCAGGCGGGGCAGACGAGGCGAACTTGATATTCCGCGTACGTTGTACTGCATTCGTGGCAGCGGAAAAGAAATGAGCTCATGATTCTGGCGCGGCCGAACTCTTACTGGATCTGCCTCCGCCCACCCCGATCCAGCACCTGCCGCAGCACCCGATCAGGTTCAGAGAAGCGATTCAACAGCATCATCGCGGCGATGACGTAGGGTTTGTGACTGGCCTCGTGGTAGGTGGCGGTGCGATAACGGTCGAAGACGCTGGCGGCGACCTCCCCGCGCTCGCAGCTGACGTCGGTGATGTCGGCCGGCAGGCAGTGCATGTAGAGGCCCTTGCCGTCACGAGTGACTGCCATCCGCTCTTCGGTGCATTCCCAGCTCTGATGCTCGGCGTTCTGGGCTAGGCATTCCTTCTCCAGGTCGGCGAGGCGATCGCTCTGACCGGCGCTCAAGTACTCGGTGCGCCGCTGCATCACCTCGTAGGGCGCCCAGCTCTTGGGGTAGACGATATCGGCGCCTTCGAAGGCGGCCTGCATGTCATGGCTGACCTCGAACGATCCGCCAGACGCCGCCGCTTGCCTGCTCGCGTTGTCTACGAGAGCGGGCATCAAGCCGTAGCCCTCGGGGTGGGCCAGCGTCACCTCCATGCCGAAGCGGGTCATCAGGCCGATGATGCCCTGCGCTACCGACAGTGGTTTGCCATAGGAGGGTGAGTAAGCCCAGCTCATCACGATTTTCTTACCGCGCAGCGCATCCAGCGAGCCGAAAGTCTTGCGCAGGTGCATCAGGTCGGCCATCGACTGGGTCGGGTGGTCGCGGTCGCACTGAAGATTGACCAGCGCCGGCTTCTGCGGCAGCACCCCTTCCTCGTGACCCTGGCGCACCGCCTGCGATACCTCCACCATGTACTCGTGCCCCGCGCCGAGGTACATGTCGTCGCGGATGCCGATCACCTGGGTGAGGAAGGAGATCATGTTGGCCGTCTCGCGCACCGTCTCGCCATGGGCGATCTGCGACTTGGTCTCGTCCAGGTCCATGCCCGAGAGCCCGAGCAGGCTGGCGGCACTGGCGAAAGAGAAGCGAGTTCGAGTCGAGTGGTCGCGGAAGATCGAGACCGCCAAGCCACTGGTGAAGACCCGCGCATCGATGTTGGCGCGGTACAGTTCCTGGAGAATCTCCGCCGTCAGGAGGACGGCCCGCAAATTGGCCTCGGACTGCTCCCAGGTGAGCAGGAAGTCGTTCTCGTTTAAGTCCGTGTCGAGCGCACCGAGTCGGTCGATCAAGCTGCTGATGTCAGTCATCGTTTCCTCCTTGAACGGCCGGCGAGTTTATCCGAATCGGGCCGCCGACGAGTTACCATGGGTGCTCCCGAGAGCAATGTCTGGACGATTGGCTAGAGGAGACTCCATGGCGACGACTTCTTCGAATACATCTGGCTGGCCGCGCCGCAGCGTCCTGAAGCTGCTGGCCGGTGTAGGCATCGGCAATGCGGTGTTCGGCCGCGCCCTGGTGGCGCTGGCGGAGGAGCAGCCGAAAGTGACTTCGGCGATGCTTTCCCAAGCGGAGTGGATCTCGGGTACCGAGCTGACGGAAGAAGAGCGCGAGCTGATGCTCGACGGCGTCAACGGGCTGGTGGCGGACTACACGACGAATCGCCAGGTGGAGCTCGACAACAGCGTTGCGCCGGCGGTCGTTTTTCAGCCGCTGGCGGCAGGTGGCTCGGCGCCTCGGACAGAAGTCGCCTTGACCGAGACGGCGTCGGCCCGGCGTCCGAGCTCAGAGGAGGACCTCGCCTTCGCCCCGGTGTCACGCTTGGCAAGGCTGCTGCGCTCGCGGCAGGTCTCGTCGGTCGAGCTGACGCGGCTCTATCTCGAGCGGCTGGAGCGTTTCGACCCGCAGCTCGAATGCGTCATCAGCCTGACGTCTGAGCTGGCGCACGAGCAGGCGGAACGCGCCGACCGCGAGATCGCCGCGGGGCGTTACCGCGGTCCGTTGCACGGCGTGCCGTGGGGCGCCAAAGATCTGTTGGCGGTGGCGGGTTATCGCACCACCTGGGGTGCCGAGCCCTACAAGGAACAGACCATTCAGGAGACCGCCACCGTCGCCCGCCGGCTGCAGGAGGCCGGCGCGGTGCTGGTTGCCAAGCTCACCCTGGGAGCGCTGGCCTGGGGCGATGTCTGGTACGACGGCACGACGAAGAACCCGTGGAACCTGGAGCAGGGCTCGAGCGGCTCGTCGGCCGGTTCGGCGTCGGCGACAGCGGCGGGCCTGGTGGGCTTCACCATCGGTACCGAGACCCTGGGCTCGATCGTCTCGCCCTGCACGCGCTGCGGGACGACGGGTCTGCGGCCAACCTTCGGCCGGGTGAGCCGCCACGGCGCCATGTCTCTTTCCTGGACGATGGACAAGATCGGCCCGGTCGCCCGTTCGGTAGAAGACTGCGCTCTCGTCTTCCACGCCATCCAGGGCGCCGATGGCCTGGATCTTACCGCTGTCGACGGCCCGTTCGACTGGCCCTACCCGCGGGACGTCCGCACCCTTCGCGTCGGCTATGTGCCAGAGCTGTTCGAGGATGATCGCGCGGCGGCGATGGAGAATGCCGACGAGGAGACCAAAGCGCGGGTGCGCGAGTGGCAGGACTTCGATCGCCGCACGCTCGATGTACTGCGCTCGCTGGGCGTCGAGCTGATTCCCATCGCCTTACCGGAGCGCTACCCGGTCGACGGTCTCGGGCTGATTCTCACCGCCGAGGCCGCCTGCGCCTTCGACGACCTGACCCGTTCGGGTCGTGACGATCTTCTGGTGCGCCAGATCGAGAACGCCTGGCCCAATGTCTTCCGACAGGGACAGACGATCCCAGCGGTCGAGTACCTGCGGGCCAACCGTATCCGCACCTTGGTGATGCAGGAGATGGAAGAGAAGCTGGCTGGGGTCGATGTTTACGTCAACCCCTCCTATGGCGGCAACAATCTCTTGGTCACCAACCTCACTGGCCACCCCTGCGTTGTCGTCCCCAACGGCTTCCGCGCCGGCGACGGCACCCCGACCAGCATCACCTTCATGGGCAAGCTGTACGGCGAGAGCGCGGCCCTGGCGCTAGC
>JBCCGX010000794.1:0-5019 GCA_039029035.1 Acidobacteriota bacterium
ACTCTCGCGGACGGCAAAGTGCAGACTCTCGGCCGGATCGACCGTCAGATCAAGATCCGTGGCTTTCGCGTCGAACCGGCCGAGATCGAAGGCTTGCTGCTGTCCCATCCGACCCTACGCGAAGCCGCCGTTCTAGCCGCGCCGCCGGGCCGACTGGTCGCCTTCGCCGTACCCGAAGAGGGTCACGAGCCGAACCCGGAGGCCGTGCGCCGGTGGCTGCTCGAGCGCCTGCCGGAAGTCATGATGCCGACTCGCGTCTTCTGCCTCGAAGCTCTGCCGGAAACCCCTAACGGCAAGGTGGACGAACAGGCACTGAGAGTGTTCGCCGACCGAGCGTTTGCCGACCGGGCGCGGGTCCCTCGTGACGGCCCTCCGTCATCGGCAGCCGGTCCCCTTGGCAACACCGAGGAACGCGCCATCGCCGAGGCTTGGCGCCGGGTGCTGGGGGTCGAGACGGTGGGTCTGGACGACAACTTCTTCGATGTGGGTGGTCATTCGTTGCTCACCTTGGAAGTGCAGCAGCGCCTCGAAGAGACCTTCGGTCGGTCCTTGCCGGTCGTCGACCTCTTCCGCTTCCCCACCATTCGGACCCTGGCGACCCACCTGCGCGGTGAAGTCGGACAGCTGCATCCGAGCCCCTCTGAGGCTGCACCCCGCGAACTTTCCTCGGCGATCGCCATCATCGGCCTTGCCGGCCGCTTTCCCGGAGCGCGCAACGTCGACGAGCTGTGGCGCAATCTCGCGGCAGGAGTGGAATCGATCCGGCATTTCGATC
Organism: Acidobacteriota bacterium; assembly: GCA_039029035.1. Taxonomy (GTDB): domain Bacteria; phylum Acidobacteriota; class Thermoanaerobaculia; order Multivoradales; family J023; genus JAAELT01. The sequence goes on from JBCCGX010000794.1 coordinate 776, forward strand.
GTCAACAGCTGCTCGACCGCGGCGTCCCGGAGGGTCAGATCGATCACCCCGATTTCGTCGCCGCCGAAGGGGCGATGGATGGCATGGAGCTCTTCGATGCCGCCTTCTTCGACATCGCACCGCGGGAAGCACAGATCCTCGATCCTCAACAGCGGCACTTCCTCGAATGTGCCTGGGAGGCCCTCGAACATGCGGGCTACGATCCCAACCGTTACGACTCGTCGATCGGCGTCTTTGCTGGCTGCGGCCGCAACGATTACGAGTGGCGGGCCACCGCCGATCCGCAGATCCGCGCCGCCTTGAGCCGCTACCAGATCTCCCTGGCCAATCTGGCCGATTTCTTACCCACTCGGGTCTCCTACAAGCTCGATCTCAAAGGGCCTTCGATCGCGGTACAGACCGCTTGCTCGACCTCCTTGGTGGCGATCCATCTGGCTTGCCAGAGCCTCCTCGATGGCGACTGCCAGATGGCCCTCGCCGGCGGCGTCTCTCTTTTTACTCGCCCTCCTGGCTACCTCTACGAGCCGTCCGGCATCTTCTCGCCCGACGGCCTCTGCCGCGCCTTCGACGCGCGGGCGGCCGGTACCGTGACCGGTAACGGGGTGGGGATCGTAGTGCTCAAACCGCTGGCCGACGCGGTGACCGAGGGCGACTCCATCCACGCCGTGATCCGAGGCTCCGCCGCCAACAACGATGGCTCGCTCAAAGCCGGCTTTACCGCACCGGGGGTCGAGGGCCAGGTGGCGGTGATCCGCGCGGCGCTACGCCGCGCCGGGATCGAACCCGAGTCGATCCGCTACCTCGAAGCCCATGGGACCGGCACCGAGCTCGGGGATCCGATCGAGGTCGCCGCCCTGAACCGGGTCTATGCCGCCGAAGGCAACGGGGGTCGTTGCGCCCTCGGCTCGGTGAAGACCAACCTGGGCCATCTGGATACGGCCGCCGGCGTGACCGGACTGATCAAGGCAGTGCTGACACTCAAACATCGGCGCATCCCTCCGAGCCTGCACTTCGAACGCCCCAACCCTCAGATCGATTTCGCCGCCAGTCCGTTCTACGTCCCCACCGAGCTCACTCCATGGCCGGCCGAAGGCCAGCCCCGGCGCGCCGCCGTCAGCTCCTTCGGTCTCGGCGGCACCAATGCCCACGTGGTGCTCGAAGAGGCACCCCGACCCTCATCACAGCCGCCGTCTCAGCCGGAGCCGGCCCTCGAGCTGCTGCTACTTTCGGCGCGCACGGCCCCGGCCTTGGCGCTTGCCAGCGACCGCCTCGCCGACCATCTCGAAGCCCATCCGGATCTCCTTCTGTCCGATGTGGCCCATACCTTGCGGTTGGGCCGTCGCCCCCTGGGCCACCGTCGAATCGTCTGCTGCCGCGACCGCCAGCAGGCGGTGGCGGCTCTGCGGCAGCCCAACGCTGGCCGACGCGAGGCCGCGGTCATCGACTCGCAAGGGCCCGAGCGACCAGTGGCCTTTCTCTTCCCCGGCCAGGGGGCACAGTATCCCGGCATGGCGGCGGACCTCTACGCTGCCGAGCCGCTGTTTCGCGACACCCTCGATGACGCCAGCGAGATCCTCCGCAGCGAGCTCGATCTGCACCTCGGAGAGTTGATCCTGGCGTCGGCGGAAGATGCCGAGGCTCAGGCTCGCATGACGACAGCCAGCTGCGCCCACCCGGCGCTCTTCGCGGTCGAGGTGGGGTTGGCGAAGATCTGGCGGGCCTGGGGGGTGGAGCCCGAGGCGATGCTCGGCTACTCCCTCGGGGAGTACGTTGCGGCGCACCTCGCCGGGGTGTTCACTTTCGCCGAGGGATTACGCCTGATCGCCACCCGCGGCCGGCTCATGGAGAGCCTACCCGGCGGCGGCATGCTCGCGGTCGGCCTGTCGGAGAGCGAGGTGAGCCGGCGGTTGCAGCAGCCAGACCTCCGCGAACTGTCCCTGGCAGCGATCAACGCCGCCGATGCCTGTGTCGTCTCGGGTCCCAGCGGAGCGATTGCAACCCTCGCTCGACGGCTCGAAGACGAAGCGGTGGAGTTGCAGCACGTCCGTGCCTCCCACGCCTTTCACTCGCCGATGATGGAGCCGATTCTCGAGCCCTTTGGCGCGGCCCTGGCGACGATCGATCTGCGGCCGCCGCAGATCCCTTATCTATCGAGCCGCACCGGCACCTGGATCCGGCCGGAAGAAGCCACCGACCCTAGGTATTGGGCCGAGTGCCTGCGCCGCCCAGTGCGGTTTGCCGACGGCCTCGCCAAGCTGCTCGAGTCGCCCGAGTGCGTCCTGCTCGAGGTGTCTCCCGGCCAAATCCTGACGCGCTTGGCGCGACGCCAGCTGCCGCGCACCGAGAGCCAACGGGCGCAGAGTTCGCTGGGCTCACCAGACGACGAGCGCAGCGAGTCGGAGCGTCTGCTCACTGCCCTCGGCCGGCTGTGGCTGGCCGGCGCCCAAATCGACTGGAGTGCCTTGGCGTCTCGTCGAAGCGGCCGGCGGGTGCCGCTGCCGACCTACCCCTTCGAGCACCAGCGCTATTGGATCGACACCCCTGTCGGGACTGGGCTCAGCCAGCCTCGAGGCGACCCGCGGGCGCCGATGGCCGACTGGTTCTACGTGCCCTTCTGGAAGCCCTCGGCGCTGCCGAGAGCTAGCGCTCCGGCAAACGGCGAGCCGGCCGTCGAGCGCTGGCTGATGTTGACCCGCGAGTCGGACCTTGGGGCACAGCTTGGCGAGCGGCTGCGCCACCAGGGGCACGAAGTGGTGCAAGTGGTGCCGGCGGATCGCTTCGAGCGGCGCGGCAAGGTCTACGGCCTACGGCCCGACAGCGCCGAAGACTACAAGGCCTTGCTCGAGGATCTTGCCGACTCGGGCCTGCCCCGCCTGTGCCTGCACAGCTGGAGCCTGTCGTCGACGGAGCTCGCCGGGTCGGCGCCTGGCGACGTCGCAAGCCTCCGGCAGCTCGGTCACGAGAGTCTGCTCCTCCTTGGCCAGGCTCTCACCGAGCACGCCACGACGGAGATCCGTCTGACGGTGGTCTCGGATCGGCTCTACCAGGTCGATGACAACGATCTCACGGAGCCTGAGAAGGCGTTGTTGCTCGGGCCGCTGCGCAGTCTGGCCCGACAGATCCCTCACCTGACCAACTGCCATGTCGACATCATTCAGCAGCCCAGCCAGAACGCCGACGAGAGGGTTTGGCTCCTCGATCGCCTAGCCGCCGAGGCGCAGTTCGCGGCACCCCAGGCAGGCGTCGCCTACCGCGGTCGGCGGCGCTGGACCCGCGCCTTCGAGCCGTTCCCGCTGCCCAGCCCTGCACCAGGACAGCAGCTGCGACCTCGGGGCGTTTACCTGATCGTCGGCGACCACGGTGCGATCGGACTGCACATCGCCGATTTCTTAGGTCGATCTTGCCAAGCCCAGGTGATCGTGTTGCTGCCCGCACCAGCACCCGACCCCGCCCGCTGGGAGGGCTTGGAGGCCGAGATATCGGTTCTTGCCGGCGACCTCCCGGCAGACGAAGCAATCGGTACCGCCGTCTCCGGCATCGAAGAACGATTCGGCCCCCTCAACGGCGTGATCCACACCGCCTTGATGAGCACCGAGACCGATGAGGACCTGAGGCAACTCGGACTGCAAGGGCTACGAGCCCTCGATCTGGCACTCGCCGGGCGACCGCTCGACTTCTGTTGCGTGTGTACCCCTCTCGCTCCCTTCCTCGGAGGCGCCGGCTCCCACGCCGCCATCGCCGCCAGCCTTTTCGCCGATGCCTTCGTCACCGAGCGCCGGGGCCGCAGCGCAGTGCCCTGGCAGAACATTGTCTGGGACGCCTGGGTCAAAGACGGTGGCACGGTGAGGGACAGTACAGCGCCAGACCGCACCGTGATTGACAACGCTCCGAAGGACCGCGAGCACGACCGCCATGCGATGACCGCGAAGGAAGGCGTCGTAGTCTTGCGGCGCGCCTTGGTGGCGGCCGAGGAGAGGCAGCTGGTGGTCTCGACGGAGGCTCTCGTACCGCGCCTCGACGCCTGGCTGCGGGGACGCTCCGTGCTCCCACTGGCGGAGCCTCCCGAGCCTGACGAAGCAGTGTCCAGGCCGCAGCTCGAGGCCGACTACGTCGCTCCCCGCAACGCCACCGAGGAGGCGATCGTCGACCTGTGGAGCGAGCTTTTGGGCTTCGAGCAGTTGGGGGTGGACGACAACTTCTTCGAGCTCGGTGGCGATTCACTGCTGGCAACACGACTGTTGTCG
>JBCCGX010000795.1:0-5017 GCA_039029035.1 Acidobacteriota bacterium
CAGTTGCAGGTTCTCACTGATCGTGGCGAGGCCGGCACAGGTGACGGCGGGGTTCGGGAACAGACCGCCGAACTCGTTGAAGTGCCGCTCCGGAGTCGAAACGAAGGTGAAGCCGTTGCGGTCAGCGAAAGCCACCGCCTCCTGCAACAGGCAGAAACTCTCGCGATTCGAGCCGCCGGCACTGGCGAAGAACATGACGCCGAAATCCATGATTACTCCCCGCTGCGGCTCATTGCTCGATGTCGTCGGCGAAGGCGCCGACGAGGTCTGCCTGCTGCTCGTCATCGACGATCGAAAGCGCCGAAACAGGTGCGTCGAGCTGCCTCGGCAGGGCCGCGGCCAACTGGGTGAATGAGTCGCTCAGGAACTCGATCGTCGGCAGGTCGAAGAGCTCTGAGCTGTAGGAGAGGTCGGCGCGGAGCTCGCCACCCTCGGCGACGAGGAATAGCGCCAGATCGAAGCGGGCGACGTCGACCTGCGGCGGAATCGGCGTCACTTCGAGCCCGCTTCCTGCCACCGGCGCCAGCGGCGTGTTCTGCAGGATCAGCATCACCTGGAAGAGAGGGTTGCGGCCCGGATGTCGCTCGATTCGGAGCTCTTCGACCAGCTTTTCGAACGGTAGATCTTGGTGCTCGTAGGCCGCCAACGCGTCGTCGCGCGCGGTGGCCAGGAGATCGCGCACGGTCGGGTCGGCGGTCAGGTCGAAGCGCAGCGCCACAGTGTTCGCCAGCAGGCCGATCAAGCCTTCCAAGCTCTGCCGGTGGCGGTTGGCGATGTTGGAGCCGATGACCAGGTCGAGCTCGCCGGAAAAGCGGTGAAGGGTCATGGCGAAGGCGGTGTTGAGGGCCATGAACAGAGTCAAGCCCTCTTCCCGACACAGTCTCTGCAGCTCTTCGGTGGTCTGCCGGTCGAGCCGGAAGCGGTGGATCGCGCCGCGGTAATCTGGCTGGGCGGGCCGCGGTCGATCGGTGGGCATCTCGAGGTAGGGAGGGGCTCCTGCGAGGTGCTCCTTCCAGAAGTCGAGCTGTCGTTGCAGGACTTCGCCACGCAGGTGGCGGCGTTGCCAGCGCGCGAAGTCGCCATAGCGCAGGGGAAGCGCGGGCAGCGGTGAAGGGAGATTCCTCGAGAACGCACCGTAGAGCGTCATCAACTCGTGCTCGAGGACCGTCAGGGACCAGCCGTCGCAGACGATGTGGTGGGTGGTCAAGAGCAGCAGGTGCTCGGTCGGCGTCAGGCGTAGCAAGAGGGCGCGCAGCAGCGGCCCGCGGCTTAGATCGAAGACACGGCGGTTCTCGTCGCGCGCCAGGTCACCGGCGATGTCGACGTTCGGCGTCAGCGAGCCGAGATCGATGACCGTCAGGGGTACCCGGGTGCCGGGCTCGCTGACCTGGGCCGGCTGCCCATCGTCGAGCACGAAGCGGCAGCTCAAGCTGTCGTGCCGGGCGACTACCGCGTCCAGGCTGTTGCGTAGCGCGGCGGTGTCGAGTCGGCCGTCGAGCCGGGTGACAGAAGCCATGTTGTAGATCGCCGTCCCCGGGACCAGCTGCTCGAAGAACCACAGGCGCTCCTGAGCGAACGAGAGCGGTGCCGGACCCTCGGCGGCGGACGCCTCGGGCTCCGCTGCAGTCAAAAGCGAACGGCTCGAGCGGTCGATCTCGGCCGCCAGCTGGCTGAGGGTGGGATACTGGAACAGCGCCCGCAGCGGCAGATCGACGGCGAAGATCTCGCGCACTCGCGAGACCACCTGAGTGGCGAGCAGCGAGTGGCCGCCGAGATCGAAGAAGTTCTCGTCCGGTCGGATCGGAGAGATCTGCAGGACCTGCGACCATACCCCCTCGAGAACTTCCTCGATCGGCGTGCTCCGGTGCTCGGCCTGTTCGTCCTCGGCCGTTGGACGCCCAGCCGGTGCCGGCAACGCCCGTCGGTCGACCTTGCCGTTGGGGGTCAGGGGAAGAGCCGGCAGGGTGACGAAATGGGCCGGGATCTGGAAGCTCGGCAGGCTCTCGGCGAGGAAGCCGGCGAGCTCCGCGGCGGCGGGCTCCGGCGCTTTCTCGGCGACCACATAAGCGACCAGCCGCACATCCCCCGGGTTGTCTTCGCGCGCCAGAACGACTGCCTCGCGGACCTCGCGATGGGCTCTGAGGCGAGCTTCGATCTCGCCGAGCTCGATGCGAAATCCGCGCACCTTGACCTGGTGGTCGACGCGGCCGAGGAACTCGAGCTCGCCGTCGGTCAGATAGCGTACCTGGTCGCCGGTGCGATAGGCGCGAGCTCCGACCGCGCCGCTCGTCGGGTCGGGCACGAAGCGTTCGGCGGTTAGGGCCGGCCGCGCCAGGTAGCCGCGAGCGACCCCCGAGCCGGCCAGGAGGAGCTCGCCGATCGCACCCTGAGGAACCTGCTGCAAGTCGCGATCGAGAACATGGGCCGTGGTCTCGCCCACCGGCCGGCCGATGGTCGGCGCGGCGGCGATCCGGCCCGGAATCCGCGCGTAGGTGGAATAGGTGGTGTCTTCGCTCGGCCCGTAGAGGTTGTAGACCGCCTCGACTCCCGGGCGGTCGTAGATCGCTTCGACCAGGGTCCGTTGCAGCGGCTCGCCGGCGAGATTGATCGCCCGCAGCGCCGCTGGCAGCGGCCCGAAGCGCAACACCTCGGTGATCGCCGAAGGCACCGTGTTGAGCAGAGTCACCTCGTCGGCGGCGGGGTGCGAAGGCAGCTCCAGAGCATCCGCCGCCAACACCACCTTGCCGCCTCGGCACAAAGGGACGAAGAGCTCGAAGACCGACAGGTCGAAACAGATGGACGTCGACGCCATGACGCCGTCGATCCGTGCCGGCCCGAAGACCTCCTTCGACCACTCGACCAGGGCCAACGGGCTGCGGTGGCTGATCGCGACGCCCTTCGGCCGACCGGTGGAGCCGGAGGTGTAGATCACGTAGGACAGGTGGTCCGGATCGATCGGCGCAGTGGGCACCGGATCCGTCGCCGGAGCGCTCGCCGAGCGCCAATCGCGCCGCAGAGCCAGGATCGGTGTCGGATCGTCGCGCAGGGCGGGCGGCCGAGCCTCGTCGACCAGCACCAGGGAGGCCTGCGCGTCGGCCAGAATGAAAGCCAGACGCTCGGCTGGATACTCGAGGTCGAGAGGAACGTAGGCGCCTCCCGCCCGCAGCACAGCCAGCATGCCCACCACCAGATCGGGGCCGCGGCGGCAGGCGACGGCGACGCGCACCTCTGGGCCGACCCTGCGGCGGCGAAGCTCGTCCGCCACGATGCTCGACCGGCGATCGAGCTCGCGGTAGCTCAGCCGTTCCTCGACCGCGATCAGGGCGATGCGATCGGGGACGCTGAGCGCCTGCTGGCTGAAGAGATGGTGCAGCCCCTCAGCCGAGGGGGAGACGGCAGGGCCGGTATCATTCCACTCGAGCAGGATCTGCTGCCGCTGGCCGGAGCTCAGCAGCGGCAGGTCCGACAGGCGACCTTCTGAATCGGCGCAGGCGGCGCGCAGCAACTGCTCGAAATGCTCGCTGATTCGGCGTGCCGTGGTGGCGTCGAAGAGGTCGGTCGCATACTCGAGGTAGGCGAGCACATCCCGGCCGTCTTCGCCGAGCAGCAGATTGAGGTCGAACTTGGCGGTCGCGGTGGAAAGGTCGACCGGCTCGAACTCGAGACCTGCTGGTGGCGCTGCCGCGGTGGCGGCGTTTTGCAGCACGAAGAGCACTTGGAAGATCGGTGAGTAGGCCAGATCGCGCTCGGGCTGGAGTTCGTCTACCAGGCGCTCGAAGGGCAGCTCCTGGTGCGAGAAAGCCGTCAGCACCCGGCGCCGCATGCTGTCCACCAGTTGGGCGAAGGTCTGGGCCCGCGCCAGGTCGCTACGGATCGCCACGGTATTGACGAAGAGCCCGATCAGGTTCTCGATCTCGGAACGGTTGCGGCCCGCCAGCGGGGTACCGATGGCGAAGTCCGTCTGGCCGCTGTAGCGGCCGATCAGGGCTTCGAAACCGGCCAGGAGTACCATGAAAAGGCTGGCGCTCCGCTCCTGGGCCAGGGCACGCAGGGCATCACCGTGCGCGGCACGCCAGCGCGTTCTGAACGTGGCGCCGCGACCGCTGGCCACCGCCGGGCGCGGCCGGTCGGTCGGCAGGTGTAGATTGGGCACCGCCGCGAGCTGGCTGCGCCAGTAGGCGAGCTGGCTGCTGGAGACCCCCCCGTCGAGCCAGCGGCGTTGCCAGGCGGCGAAGTCGCCGTACTGCAAGGTCAGCTCCGGCAACGGCGCCGGCTTGCCGCTGGCCAGGGCCTCGTAGTGCGCTGTCATCTCGCTGAGGAGCAGGCCCATGGACCAGCCGTCGGCGGCGATGTGGTGGATCACCAGCACCAGGCGATGGTGGTCCTCGGCCAGCCGCAGCAGCGCCAGGCGCAGCAGCGGGCCGCGCTCCAGGTCGAAGGGCAGACGGCCGAGCGCCGTGGCCAGGCGATGGGCCGCCGCCTCGGCCCGCCTCGGCGGCAGCGCCTGGCAATCGACCACCGGCAGCACCAGCCGCCAGTCGTGCGAAACCACCGGCACCGGTTGCCCGGCGACGGTCGGGAAGGTCGTCCGCAGGGTGGCATGGCGCCGGATCACCGCGCCGAGGCTCTGCTCCAGCAGCGCCGGCCGCAGCGCGCCCTCGATGTGCAGGGCGACGGGGATGTTGTAGGTCACGGAGCCGGGCGCCAGGCGATCGAGAAACCACAGGCGTTCCTGAGCGAAGGACAGGGGCGGCGTGCTGTCGCCGGCGAGGGGCTCGATCGTCGTCAGCTCGGCGGGATCGCCGTAGCCTAGGCTCGCTGCGACCCGCAGTGTCGGATCGCCGAGCGAGTCTTCGCTCATCTCGCCGCGCCAGCGATCGGCCACCGCCGGGTCGATCGTTCGATGCTGGTGGAATTTGACGTCGCCCAGCATGCGCGATTCGGTATGCAGGCCGTCGCTCATCCGGCCGGACTCGGCGGCGTAGGGCTGCAGCATGGCGGGCTCGAAAGGCAGATC
>JBCCGX010000796.1:0-5013 GCA_039029035.1 Acidobacteriota bacterium
AATCTCGGGACCGAGGGCCCCGATCTCTCGGCCGATGCGATCGATGCGGCCTATGTCCGCGACGCTCTGCGACCCATTTCGACGGTCCGTCTCGAGAACATCGAGGTCCGGCCGTCGCATTGATCAGGGAGCCGACGATTCAGGGAGCCGACCGAGGCAACCTTCGTTGGGTCCGGACGTAATCGGAAAAGAACGCTCTCAAGGAATGAAGGAGATCTCCATGAAACGAAGATCTGGGCGCGTCGGGATCCTCTCGGCCGTCATCCTGTTGACCTCCGTCAGCTTGTTGGCTGACTCGAACAAAGACTGGCCGCAGTTCCGCGGTGAGAGTCGCGATGGCATCTCGCCGGAGAGCGGCCTGCTCGACTCTTGGCCTGAGAATGGTCCTGCCGAGATCTGGCGGCAGCCGATCGGCGAGGGCTTCTCGGGTATCTCCATCGTCGCCGGACGGCTCTACACGATGTATGCCGAGAAGCCACCGGCCGCGGAGACCGCCGAGGGCTCGGGCGGAGAATCGTCCGAGTCCGCATCGAGCGAGGAGGCACCGCCACCGAAGACAGAATACGCCGCCGCCTACGACGCGGCGACCGGCAAGCAGCTGTGGCGAACAGCCATCGGCACCTACCTGGTCACGGAATTCGGCAACGGGCCCCGATCGACCCCGACGGTCGACGGCGACACGGTCTATGTTCTCGGCGCCCACGGCGAGCTCGCTGCCCTCGATACGGCGAGTGGCAAGAGGCGGTGGGAGATCTCCTTGGGCGACGAGTTCGGCTCCGAACGACCCTATTGGGGCTTTTCCGGCTCGGCGCTGATCGAGAATGATCTCTTGCTGGTCGAGGGCGGTGGCCCGGACGGCAAGTCCTACGCTGGGCTCGACAAGACAACGGGTAAGGTCCTTTGGACGAGCGGCAAGGCCAATGGCGCCGGCTATAGCTCACCGTTAGCCATCTCGATGCACGACCAGCGTCAGTTCGTCTACGTCACGGGTGGGGCCTTGCGCGCCATCGATGCCAAGGGCGAGGAAATCTGGACGCATCCCTGGCCGCCCGGCGAGACCCACGCGATGCCGATCTTCATTCCGCCGGACAAGATCTTCGCTTCTGGCACCGAGGGCATCGGCGCCTCGCTCGTCCGCATCGTGGATGGGGGCGAGAGTCTGCAGGCCGAGGAACTGTGGAAGAGCCGGGTCATGCGCAATCACTTCAGCAGCTCGCTGGTTCACGCAGGGCATCTCTATGGCTTCGACAACGCGACGCTGAAGAGCGTCGAATTGGATAGTGGGGAACAGAAATGGGCCAAGCGAGGCTTCGGTAAGGGTTCCTTGATCTATGCCGATGGGCACCTGCTGGTGCTTTCCGATCGAGGGGTTCTGGCGCTGGTGGAGGCGACGTCCGAGAGCTATGTCGAGAAGGGGCGCCTGCAGGCCCTGGAAGGTCTTTGCTGGACCGCGCCGACCCTGGCTGGCGGTCGGCTCTACCTGCGCGGTCAAGAGGAGATGGTGAGCTACGACCTCACCGGTGAGGGAGGGCGAGCCGATGCCAGATAGACAAACCGAGACGAGGCGTTGGGCGCCCGCCTTACTGGCGATCGGCCTGGCCGTCAGCACCTCCGCGGCGCTGCCGGCCGAGACCGTCGACGAAGTCATCGCCAAGCACATCGAGGCCCGCGGCGGAGCCGAAGCCTGGAGCAAGATCCACTCCCTGAAGGCCACCGGATCGTTCACCGCCTTCAGTAAAGTCAACCCTTTCACCCTGCATCGCAAGCGCGACAACAAGTACCACCTGGATCATATGCTGGGCGACTTGCAGGTCGTCATTGGCTATGACGGCGAGACCGCTTGGTGGATCAACCACTGGTACCAGATTCCCTGGCCACAGAAGATCACCGGCGAAGACCTGAAGGTCACGATGCAAGACATCGATCTCGCCAGCCCCTTCTTCGATTACGAGAAGAAGGGCTACAAGGTGGAATTGCAAGGTGAAGGCGACCTCGAAGGCCAGACGGCGATCAAGGTTGGCCTGACCCGGGCAGATGGCTCGGCCGAGACCTGGTATCTCGATCCCGAGACCTACCTCGAGATCGGCTATGACGGTGGTGGCTCGGATTTCGGTCAGCCGCGTCCGCAAAGGGCCTATATCGAGGACTTCCGCAAAGTGGGCGAGGTGATGATCCCCCACTTCATCGAGAAGCAGTGGTACACCCGCGATCGGATCATGGAGATCCATCAGATCGAGACCAACATCGAGATCGACGACGAGCTGTTTACCATGCCGCTACCTGGAGGCATGGCTCAACTGGCCACCTTGGCGGGTGAATGGAGCGTGCAAGGCGAGGCGCGCCAGGACCCGCAGACGCCCTGGGCCAAGAGCGAGTGGACCTCGACGATCGAAAGCCGGATGGGGGGCGCCATGCTCGAAGAGCACTACGTCTCACCGCAAGGGGTCGAGGTCGTCCGCAGCCTCTCCTATGATCGCTTCAAGGAACGGTATCGCTTCAGCCAGTTCAGCGACTTCACCTCGCACCTCGATGTCCGGGAAGGCACGATGGACGACGGCCGATTGACCGTCTCCAACGCCGAGACCGGCACCACCTGGACCGGCTTCGATCAGACGTTCCACCAGCGTCTAACGATCTTCGATGTCACCGCCGACGGCTTCAAGACCGAAGCCGAGCAAAGTGTTGATGGTGGCAAGACCTGGGCGGTCAACGAGAAGGCGACCTACACCCGAACCAAGGGATCGGCGACCGATTGATCGACCGCCCATGTGGGCCGAGCGGCGGCGTCAATCGCCGCCGCCGAGCTCACTGCGGATCATCGCGCTCTCCTCGAAGAGGGGCTTTGCTTTGTCGTCGAGTCCCAGCTTTTGGTAGGACCGGCCAATGCTCTCGAGCAGCGCGGCGCGCTCATGCGGATGCAGCTCGGCCTGCAGCCGTTGTGCGCCGGCATCGAGGATGTCTCGGGTTCGGATCAGCCGTTGATTGGCTGGATCGCGTTCGGACACTTTGAAGAGCTCGACCAGGAAGGCGGATACCTGCTGCGCCCGCTCGGCTTCCATCTGGATTCGGCGGTTCTGATGTGCGAGGGCGAGCAACAGGCCCGAGACCACCAGAGTGATCGTCGCCGCGAGGGCAACCGCCAGGCGGTGGCGGCGAATGAAACGGCCGGCCCGGTAGCGAAAGGTGGGTTTTCGCGCCAGGATGGGCTCTGAGGCCAGATGGCGTCGAATGTCCTCCGACAGTTGTGTGACCCCGGCGTATCGACGCTCGGGCTCCTTGTGCAGGGCCGTGAGCAGGATCCTGTCGAGATCTCCGCGGAGCCGGCGCCTCAGCGTCTCCGGATCTCTCGATGGGGTCTCTTCGGGTCCCCCGGTGGGTTGGCTCTCGGCCGTCTCGAGGTCGTTCCCGATCGCGGCTTGGCGGACGACCGCATCACTCGGCCGGATGGGCTCTTCCTCGCAGATGACTCGCCGGATTTCATCCTCCAACCGACGTTCGAACCGGTAAGGGCGTTGGCCGGCGAGGAGCTCATAGAGCAGAACGCCGAGGCTGTAGACGTCGCTCGCTGTGGTCATCGGCTCGCCTTGGATCTGTTCCGGGCTGGCGTACTCGGGTGTCATCAGCCGGAGACCGTTGGCGGTGACCGTGACCAGGGTCGTGTCCTCCGCGTTGAGCAATTTGGCGACTCCGAAATCCAGCAGCTTGGGCTCTCCATCGGCATTGACAAGGATGTTGCTCGGTTTGAGGTCGCGATGGATCACCAGGTTCTGGTGGGCGTAGTCGACCGCCGCGATGACTTTCTGGAACAGCAGCAGGCGTTGCGAGACCGAGAGCCTGTGCACCTTGCAATAACGATCGATCGGCTCACCATCAATGAACTCGAGCAAGAAATACAAGCGGCCGTCTTCGGTGCGACCGACTTCGTGAAGCTCGGCGATGTTGGGGTGGTCGAGGCTGGCGAGGATTCGAATCTCCTGCTGGAATCGACGATCCAACTCATCCCCTTCGAGGCCGGGGCGAAGAATCTTGATCGCTACAGGACGCTCGGGCTCGTCGTCGCGGGTGGCAAGGTAGACGACCCCCATACCTCCATGGGCCAGCTCGCGCACGATCCGATAGGCGCCGACCTGGAGCCCTTTGAAGAGCTCGCTTTGTGAGCCCAGCAGCTTCAAAGGCGGGTTCTCGATAAAGGCGACGCATTGAGGATCCGCCGCCAAGAGCTCCTCGATCTCCAGCCGGAGCTCGGCATCGTCGCCGCAGGCTTCGTCTAGGAAATCTGGACGCTCGGCCGGTGATAGGCGCTGGGCCTGGGGAACGATCTGCTTTGCCTTCTGCCAATACTTCAGCTGCATCATCGACCTCCGGTCGCTCAACCTTCTACTTGAGAAAGCGAGAAGGAGAGTCGAATTGGCTCACGGGTCGAGCGGCGTCTAGCCGAGCTGTTGCGCCAGCCACTGTTTGGCGAGAGCCCAGTCCCGTTTGACCGTCGCTGGCGAGATCTCCAGGGCTTCGGCCGTTTCGCTCAGACTCAAACCGCCGAAAAAGCGTAGCTCGACAACCCGGCAGGCCCTCGGGTCGATCGTATCGAGGTGTTCCAGGGCTCGATGGAGGTCGAGCAGCTTGGACGGTTCGGTCGATTGGACCGGTTGGTTGGCGGCGCCGGTGAGCGAAACGATCTCGGCACCGCGGCCGCGCTTGCGGGTCAGGCGTGCGCGTGCATGGTCGACCAGAAGCCGGCGCATCAGCTTGCCGGCGAACGAGTAGAACTGAGCGCGGTTGTCCCACCGCACGTGTCGCCACCCCAACAAGCGCAAGCAGACTTCGTTGACCAGAGCCGTCGGCTGCAGGGTGTGGCCGGCCGATTCATGCTGGAAGTAGTGGTGGGCGGCGCGGCGCAAATCGCTGACGACCAGCGGCAGCAGATCCTCGATCGCTGCCGGATCGCCATCGCTCCAGCGCAAGAGCTGTGCGGTAATGTCGCCGGGGCCCGTCTCCACGGCCGGCTGCTACTCC
>JBCCGX010000797.1:0-5007 GCA_039029035.1 Acidobacteriota bacterium
GAAATGCGCTGCGCGATCGAGCACGCCCTGGGCTTTGACGTAGCTCGGATCGGCCAGGGTTCGGGCGTCGACCCAATCGGCCAGCTCGTCGTCGGAGAAGAAGCGAATCGACTCCACGCCTTGACGTAGGTTCTGCCACAGGCCGCCCGCATCCGCCGCGCCGGGGAATCGCCCGGCCAGACCGACGATGGCAATCTCGGTCTCCTCGGATGCCCCAGCTGGCGCCGGCTCCCCAGAGACCGGCGCCAAACTCGGTGGCTGCTCGCCGCGCAGAAAGCGCGCCTGGGCGGTGATCGTCGGATGGCGAAAGAGATCGACCAGGGTCAGGTCCTGGCGCCTGAATCGCTCCACCAAGCGGCTGTGGAGGCGGGCCAGGAGCAAGGAGTGGCCACCGACGTCGAAGAAGCTCTCGTCCCGCCCGACGCTCGTCACGCCGAGCACCTGCTGCCAGAGCTCGGTGACCTCTGCTTCGATCGCGTCGTCAGCCGTTGGCTCGGACGTCTTGATCGATGCCGTTGCCGGGCCCGGCGCGGGCAGCGTACGGGCGCTGCTGACTGATGGCCGCAGTGCCGTGCGGTCGAGCTTGCCGTTGGGTGTCCGCGGCATCTCATCGAGCCCGATGAAGGCTGAGGGAATCATGTGCTCCGGCAAGCTACGGCGCAGCAGCTGGCGCAGCTCAGCCACGTCGGGTACGGGCTCTTCGGCCACCAGATAGGCCTCCAACCGGCGGTCACCCGCCGCAGCGTCGCGCACCACCACGGCACACTCCCCCACCGCCGGATGGTGGGCCAGCGCGCTCTCGATCTCGCCCGGCTCGATGCGAAAACCGCGCAGCTTGACTTGATGGTCGGTGCGACCGAGAAAGTCGAAACCGCCCGGTGCCAGGTGACGGGCCCGGTCACCGACTCGATAGAGCCGCCCCCCTTGACCGCTCGTCGCCAACGGATCCGGCAGGAAGCGCTCGGCGGTCAGCCGTGGCCGACCGAGATAGCCGCGCGCCAGGCCACGGCCGGCGATGTAAACCTCGCCGACGGCACCGACCGGCACCGGCTCGAGATGCGCTCCGAGCAGATAGATCCGAGTGTTGGCAATCGGGCCGCCGATGGCGACCGGGCCCGTCGACTCGACCGGGCAAGTCGCTGACCAGATGGTGGTCTCGGTCGGCCCGTACATGTTCCACAACTCGCCACCCAGGGGTAACAGACGATCCGCCAGCTCCCGTGGCAGCGCCTCGCCACCACACAGCATGCGAAGCTCGGATTCGCCTTGCCAACCGCCCTCGACCAGCAGCCGCCAGGTCGCCGGTGTGGCCTGCATGCAGGTCGCACGCGCATCGCCCAGAGCCTGCGCCAGGGCCCGCCCATCGGAAGCGGTCTGCCGATCGACCAACGCCAGCCGCCCGCCGACGGTCAGGGGCAGGAAGATCTCGAGCACCGAAATGTCGAAGGCCAGAGTGGTCACCGCCAACAGGGCATCGCTCGCTCCCAGACCAGGCCGTCGGGCCATCGAAGTCAGGAAGTTGACCACCGCACGATGCGGGATCACCACACCCTTGGGGCGCCCAGTGGAGCCGGAGGTGTAGATCACGTAGGCGGCCGACCCACCCCGCACGGTTGCCCCCGCTTCAGGCTCTTCTGACTCCGGCGACGCACTCGAGGCTTCGTCGAGCTCGACGATTCGAGTGCCGGGCTCGGCGAGGTCGCTCAGTCGCTCGCGCGAGCTTCTGTCCGTGAGCAGAATCTGCGGCGGGCTCGCGTTACGTGCGTCGCGCAGCATAAAAGCCAGGCGCTCTTCCGGATAAGCCGGATCGAGAGGGACATAAGTGCCCCCTGCCGTCAGCACAGCGAGCAGACCGATGACCATCTCCGGGCCGGGCTCGAGGCAGATCGCGACGCGCGACTCGGCGGTCAGTCCGAGCTGGCGCAGGCGCCGTGCCAACGCCGTGGTCCGGCGGCCGAGCGCACTATAGGTCAACACACTGTCGCCATGGGTGATGGCCACGCCATCAGGCGTCGACCGAATCCATGGCGCGATCAAGCCCTGGATCGCCAGATCACCGGGGACTTCGGTGCGCGTCGCATTGCGCGCATGCAGAAGCTCGCGCTGCTCGCTCCGGCCGAGCAGGGGCAGCGTCGACAAGCGGTCGTCCGGTGCAGCGCAGGCGCCAGCCAAGAGGCGCTCGAAGTGCCCCAACAGCCGATCGATGGTCGAGGGATCGAACAAATCGCAGTTGTATTGCATCGACAGCCGCACGCCAGCGGTGTCGGGAGCAGCGAGCAACGTCGCATCGAGCTGCGCGGTTCGCTGGGGAAGTTCGATCGACTCCCAGTGCAGTCCACCGAGCTCGAGCTGGGCGCCGCTCTGGCCTAGGGCGAAGGCCTCGAGGCCCCGGGCCGCCACCTGTGGCGGCGCCTGCTGCCAGGAGAACATGACCTGGAAGACCGGTGACCGACTGGGGTCACGCTCTGGCTGCAGCCTGTCGACCAGACGGTCGAAGGGGAGATCCTGGTACCGTAGCCCATCGAGCACGGCCCGGCGGGTCGCCGCCAGGTGGTCGACGAAGGGCGGATCGCCGGCCAGGCGGCTGCGGAGGGCCAGGGGATTGACGAAATAGCCAACAACACCCGCCAGCTCCCTGCGTCCACGGCCCGAGACCGGCGAGCCCACCACCACGTCGTTCTGGCCGCTGTACCGGTGGAGCAAGGTCTGAAAGGTCGCCAGCAGGGTCACGAACGGGGTCGCGTCCTGCGCCTGGGCGAGCCGGTCCAGCGCGGCGCTCAGCGGGTCCGGGAGTCGCCGCTGCCGAGTACTGCCGCGATAGGTCTGGACCGGCGGTCGCGGTCGATCGGTGGGCAGGTCCAGTGCAGTGGGCTGGCCAGCCAGCTGCCCCCGCCAATAGCCTTCGAGTCGGCGCCCTGCTGAGCCGGCCAGGTGCTGCTGCTGCCAGCGCGCGAAGTCGGTATAGCGGCGCTCGACGGCTGGCAGCAATACCGACCTGCCGCCGCTCAACGAGGCATAGACCTCGCCCAGCTCGTCGACCAGGACCGCCAGCGACCAAAAGTCAGCCACCGCATGGTGCACGCTGAGCAGCAGAACGTGCTCGTCGGCGGCCCGCCGCAAGACGAGCACCCGCAGAAGCGGCAGCTCTTGTAGCTCGAAGGGGCGATACGCCGCGTCCGCCAGGCGGGCGCGCAGAGCTTCGGCACCGAGCTGGCCTGCGTCCTCGAGCTGCCATTCGAAGGCGAGGCTCACCGAGCGGGTATCGGCCACGCGTTGCACGAGTGCGTCGCCCTGCTGGCTGAAGCAGGTGCGTAGCGCCGGGTGGCGCTCGACCAGGATCTCGAAGCACCGCCGCAACCGGTCGCTGTCGAGCGTGCCGCGCAACCGAGCGGCGGCGGAGATGTTGTAAGCCCCGCTGGCCGGCGCGAGGCGATGCAGAAACCACAGCGCTTGCTGACCATAGGAGAGGGGATGGTCTCCCGTCACCCCGCCTTCGGCGGAGATCGCCCGCTCGTCGGCCCTATCGAGGCGATCGAGAATCGCCTCGCCGAGGTGGGTCAAACTGGAACCTTCCAACAGCGTGGCGGGCGTCATCGCGACGCCCGTCCCGTCCTCGATCGCCGTACTCAGCTCCACCGCCGCCAACGAATCCAGGCCTACGGCGGTCAACGGCCGGTGACGGTCGAGAGCATCCGTGGCTCCCAAGACACGAGCGAGGTGGCGGCGCAGGAAACGCTCGAGGAGGTGTCTCTGCTCCGCCGGCTCCAGCGTCAGAAGATCGCCGCGATCGAACGTCGCGGCGTCAAGGCGCTCGCCCGACGGGGTTGTCGCGCTGCGCCCCAGGACCGCCAGTGCATCGTCGAGGTAGCCGTCACGGCAGGCGCGGCGGCGGACCTTGCCACTCGACGTCTTGGGCAAGGTCCCCGTCGAGAGTAAGAGAAAGTCTTGAATGCGCGCCTCATGGACTTCCGCCACGGCTCGGCGCGCCGCCTCAGCGACCTCACCCGCTTCCGCCTTGGCCCTTCGAGCTCGCTCCGCCACCACGATCAGTCGCTCTTCGCCGTCCAGGTCGACCGAGAAGGCGGCGCAATCGGCTCCGAGAGCCGGATGGCTGGTGACGACGGTCCGTTCGATGTCCTGCGGGTAGAGGTTGCGGCCTCGAAGAATGATCAGATCTTTCAGTCGACCGGTAACGAACAGCGCGCCGTCGGCGATGAAACCCAAGTCACCGGTGCGCAGGAAAGGCCCAGCCTGCGGTGCGTCGGCCAGGCGGGCGCCGAAATCGCGTGCACTGGCCTCAGGGTTGCGCCAATAGCCTCGCGCCACCGCCGGTCCGCTGACCCAGATCTCACCCACCTGGTCGGCCAAGCATTGGCGACACGATTCGGGATCGACGACCAGCACCTCCTGGTCGAGCCACGAGTGGCCACAAGCGACCAGCTCTTGGCCCGCCCCATGCACGTCATCCACCGGTGGGATCGCCCGATGCGCTTCCAGGGCGCTGGCGTCGAAGGCACGAACCTGTGAGCCTGTGCCCAACTCGCCGCCCGAGACCAGCAAGGTGGCCTCGGCCAGACCGTAGCAGGGGAAGAATGCCTCGTCGCGGAAGCCACAAGGTGCGAAACGCTCGGCGAAGCGCTCGAGAGTCCCGGCCCGCACGGGCTCCGCACCGCTGAAGGCGACCTGCCAGCTCGACAGATCGAGGTCTGCCAGGGCCGCTTCGTCGATGCGATCAACACACAGATCGTAGGCGAAGTTGGGACCGCCGCTGGTCGTCGCGCGGCAACGGCTGATCGCTTGCAGCCAGCGCAAAGGCTTGCGCAAGAAGGCCATCGGTGACATCAGGACACAAGACCCACCGCTGTAGATCGGCTGCAGGAGGTTCCCGATCAATCCCATGTCGTGGTAGACCGGCAGCCAGCCGACGACGACCGAGTCGCTGCTCTGGCCGAAGGCCTGGCGGATCATCTCCTCGTTGGAGAGCAGGTTGCCGTGCGTGATCTCGAC
>JBCCGX010000798.1:0-4997 GCA_039029035.1 Acidobacteriota bacterium
CCCTTCTCACCTTCGAGCATCGACAGCGTCAATTCGCCCAGCATCTTGGCGTCGGTAGTGCCGGCAAACTTAGACACCCAGCGTAGCAAGCGCTTGTTGTCGAGCAGTGCGTCGAGGAAGCGCGGCGTATGGCGGAAGAGCGGCACTTTCTGCTGCAGGTAGACGTTGACGGCGCCAAAGAAGATGTGATCGATGGCGACACTCGGGTCGTCGGTCTTCGGCAGCGTGTAGGTGGGCGTCAAGGACACTTCGTGCCCTTTGGCGATCAACGCGGTGGCCAGCGTGTTGTCGTGCAGGCAAGTGCCGCAGTACATACCGGCGGCGCCGGCGGTGATATAGGCGATTTTCATCGTCGAGGTCCGTCCTTGTCCGTTCTCTTACGCGGCGGCGCCGACAGGGTTTTCGAGGGGTGGGCTAGCCTTGGGTTCTTGCCGAATCTTCGGCTGCCGAAGAGGAACGGATTCTATCGCGGCCTCTAGGTCTGTCCTTTATTCATAGGGGCCGCGGCGCTCGGCCCCTTGCGGGCGGCGCTGCGCTAAACTCTGATGGCCTTTCCGAAGCCTGTCTGCGGCCAGGGCGAGAGCCTGCTCTAGCGAGCAGGGCCATCCTCAGACACGCCTCCGCGCCGTCCTCAGAGATCCGAGCGCCGCTCTCTTCTCGTCGAGCAAATCAAAATGTCAACTTCGCAGCCAGTTGCAGCTGGCGTGCCGGGGTGACGGTGGAGAAGATGCGACCGGCCACCGGGTTTGGAATGCCCGGCGCGCCGGGGCCGGGGGTAGCGCCAAGAAAGGCGATGCGGCCGGGGCCGGTGGGGACCGAGAAGTTGGTGTGGTTGAACAGGTTGAAGACGTCGAGACGGATCTGCAGGTTGACGCCATCGGCAAGCGGTGTGTTCTTGACGATCGAGACATCCCAATTCTGTAAGCCAGGGCCTTCCAGGCCGTTGCGCTGCGAATTGCCGTAGAACCCGGCCGGCTGCAGAGCGAAGGCGTTGGGATTGAAGTACTGGATCGGTCCGCCCTGGATGACGTCGGTGACGCCGGGATTGACGTCGGGGCGATCGGTGAGAAACGGCCCGAGCTTGCCGGTGCGGGCGCGGTCGAAGGCGTTCTCGACGGTGAAGGGGGAGCCGCTGCGGATCGAGGTCACGCCGCTGATCTGCCAGCCATCGAGCCAACGCTTCTTGGCGCCGGTCGCGTTGCGGCCGAAAGGCAGCTGCCAGGTGTAGTGCAGGGTGAAGTTGTGCTCGATATCGGAGTTGCAACGTCCGCGGTCACGGTCCGGGTTGTTGGCGTCCATGACGATCGAGGGCGCGCTGTCGACATCACGCAGGAGCGGCGGTGCGTTGTCCTCACAGTCGCCGTAGGTGTAGGAGGCTTGGAAGCTGTAGCCGTCGGAGAAGCTCTTGGCCAGGCTGACTTGCAGCGAGTCGTACCAGGAGCTGCCGTTGGTGTCGATCACATTGAGACCAACCCAGTTTGGATTCACCCGCGGTCCGGGGACAAAGAAGGGCTCACCGCCGACATCCCGCGGCCGGAACGTGTTGATTTCGGTAACCCGGCCCAGGTGCCGGCCGCGCGAGCCGACGTAGGCGACCGTCAGCACCATGTTCGCCGGCAGCTCGCGCTGGACATTGAGATTGAACTGCGCCACGTAAGGCGTCTCGATATCGAATTGCAGCGGGAAGATCAGGTTGGCCGGGAAGAACTGTGGCGGTATCCGGGGGAAGGCGACGAACGGCGGACCGACCGGTGGCGCCGGCAAGGCACCGAAGCCGCCGAAGGGCGGGGTGTACTGCAGGGCGCGGAAGAAGTAGCCGTAGCCCAACTGATGGTAGAAGAGGCCGTAGCCACCGCGAATCGCTAGCTTGCCACTCTTCGTCGGTACCCAGGAGAAACCGATCCGGGGGGCGATGTTGTCGAGGTTCGCGTCGCTGATCAGATCGCCGCCGACCGTCGGATCGGCGTCGGTTGTCGGGTTGCGCAGGTTGGACAGCAGGCCGTTCGCCTCGGTGGGCACCGAGTTGTCTTCGTAGCGCAAGCCCAGATTGAGGGTGAAGTTGGAGCCGATCCGAATGTCGTCTTGGACGAAGAGACCGAGCAGGGATTGCTCGGTCTCCCGGCCCTGGATGGAGGTCGGCTGTAGGCCGAGGAAGGCGAAGGGACGGTTCTGCAGGAAGTTGCCGAGCGAGAAGAAGTTCCACAAGCCGTTGTCGATCAAGGAGTTCTGCTCGTTGATCTCGAAGTCTCGATAGCTGCCGCCGACTTTGATCGTATGGCGCCCACGAATCAGGGTGAGTTGGTCGGAGAAGCTGAGCAGATCTTGCGCCGGGGTGGTGGAAGGACCGAAGGTGGTGATGCCCAGATTAGTCAGGCCGCCGACAATGATGGTGCCGAAGGGCTTGCCGTCGATGAAGGACAGGGACGGATCGATCGGAGTGCGCTCGACATCGCGACTGGCGAACTCGGTCTTGCTCAGACCGACCCGCGCCGTGTTGAGGTGCTTGCCTGACAGAACGCTCTGCAACTCGACGGCATAGAACTGATTATCCGAGGTCTCGTCGACGCCGAATTGGGGAAAGTTGAGCGGCCGCAGCACGCTGGCATCGTCGACGATCCCACGGGCCGAGAGCGACTGCGAATCATTGAAGCGATGATCGATCTTGGCGGTCAGAAAGTCCTGCTCTGTCGGCTGGTTGAAGGCGAAGGCGAACTCGCCGACGCCATCACCGGGCACCGTGTCGCGGTTGGCGCGCGGGTACAGGTCGAGATAAGGCCGCACACTGGGATGGACTGGAACGACGATCGTACCGCCGGGATTGGCCGGGTCAGGGAGGATGCCCTGGCGCGCCGCGTCATCGGGCACGACGGAGACGATGGTGCGACCCAGGTCCTCGCGCAGGCCTTCGTAGCTCACGAGGAAGAAGGTCTTGTCGCTCACGAGAGGACCGCTGAAGCCGAGGCCGAACTGGTCGCGATCGAAGTCGGGCTTGTCGTCGCCGTCGAAGAAGTTCTTCGCGTTGAGCGAGTCGTTACGGTGGAACTCAAAGGCCCAGCCCTTGAGCTCGTTGTCGCCCGAGCGCGTCACGGCATTGATCACCGCACCGCCGACGCGACCGAACTCGGCCGGATAGGTGCTGGTCAGCACCTGGAACTCGCGCAGAGTCTCGACGCCGAGAAAAAGACCCGCGGCGGAGCCCGGCGAGTTGTTGTAGGCGTCGCCGACATCGATGCCGTCGATCAGGTAGTTGTTCATCTCCGGTCGAATGCCGTTGGCGGCGATGCGCAGCCCCCGGCCACTGCCCGGATAGGTCGTCGTCGGCTCGCCGACGTTTTTGAACTCGGAGACTCCGGCCTCGAGGGTCGTCAGCTGCACGAAGGAGCGGGCGTTGAGCGGCAGCTCACGGATGGTGCGCTCGTCAACCAGGCCGCCGAGGGTCGAGCCAACCTTGTCGATGCCGGAGATGCCGGCGGTGACGACGATCTCTTCCTCGACCGAGCCGACGGTCAGTGCCGTATCGATCACCACATGGCTGCCGAGGGTGACCTCGATACCCCTGCGGACGGCGGTCTCGAAGTCCGCCTGCTCGGTGCGGACGGTGTACGTGCCCGGCGCCAGGCCGGCGGCGACGTAACGCCCCTGGCCATCCGCGGTGAGGGTGCGCACGGCACCGGTGGCGGTCTGGGTGATGGTGACTGTGGCACCGGAGACGATGTTGCCGGCTTCGTCGCTGACCGTACCCGAGATCGTGCCCGTGCCTTGAGCCGTCGTCGGTGCCGAGTTGAGGAGTCCGAAAACGAGGGCCACTGTGACGAGGACCCGGCAGGCGAGACAGTTCGGCTTCATGATGCCTCCTATCGTCGTTTCCCCCGGATCGGTCCCTCAGTTGCCCGAGAGGGCACTCCTCGGCTCGCGGCTCGACGTCGTCAGGCGCTCTCTCCAAAGGCCTGCTCGATGACGCCATGCTGCACGGCGTATGGCTCTCTCCCACGCCGCCATCCGATCATTCGAGGGTTTGAACTTTTGTTCAAAGTGGCGTAAAGTCTAGGTGAGCAGGTATAAGGTGTCAAGCGACCTTTCGGCCAGCGTCGAACGGTGCGCCGCCTGCCGAGTAGCGGTAGCGGCCTATCCAATCGACAGGATTGTAAGGAGATTTCTGATGCCCCCCAAGCATCCCGATGTGATCGGCAACGACCCTCGGCCGCTGTTCTTTCCCGTCGCCAATGCGCAGGAGGTCGGTCTCGCACCGCCGACCGATCGCCGCGGCATGTCGTTGCGCACCTGGGTCCGATCGCTGGCTGGCATGCAGAAGGAAGCGCTGGTGATCAACGGCGCCACTGGCCGGGCCTGGCGCCTGACCAGCGATGAAGGGCCGTATCTCGCCGGGCATGACGTCAGCCCGTGCCCACTGTCGTTCCTCACCACCGGCATGGTGTCGTCCTACATGAACGAAATCCGGGCCCTGGCCAAGATGCGCCAAGTCGAGATCCGCGATATCGAGCTGACTCTGGACAACCATTACTCGATGGAAGGCTCTGCTCTGCAGGGCACAATGGTTGGCGGGGCCTTGCCGCCGGTGCTCGAAGTGCGGCTCGACAGCGACGCCGAGCCCGCCAAGGTGACGGCCCTGGTGAGCCAGGCGATCGATGCCTCGCCGATCAACGGCCTGCTGCGGGGCCAGCACACCAGTCTTTTTACCCTGACCTGCAACGGTCAGCAGATCGAGGTCGGCCGGGTTGCCGGCTTGGCAGCCGACGCAGAGTCGGATCCGGGCGACCTTTTTCCGGCACTCGCCGTGGGGGAGTCCCCGACGGCTGACGCAACGGTAAGAAAGATGACCCAGGGC
Source organism: Acidobacteriota bacterium (assembly GCA_039029035.1). Classification (GTDB taxonomy): domain Bacteria; phylum Acidobacteriota; class Thermoanaerobaculia; order Multivoradales; family J023; genus JAAELT01. Next base: position 4,847 of record JBCCGX010000798.1, read on the forward strand.
GATCGCGTCAAGGGCGTCAAGCACGGCGTCAACTCGAGCCTGCAGGCCAACCAGAGCCGGACGCTGCACGTGCGTGGTCGGTGCACAGTGCGGCCCGATGGCGTCAAGCTCATCGAGCAGAGCTTGTTCAAGCCTCTCGGATCGACGTTTC
>JBCCGX010000799.1:0-4995 GCA_039029035.1 Acidobacteriota bacterium
CTCCCGTTCGGTATCTTTACGATCTTCTTCGGTTTCGCCGTGTGGACTCGGCGCACCTACTACCCGCGTTGGTTCCTGCTGTTCAGCCCGATCCTTCCGTTTGCTGCCCAGGACCTGATTGTCGGTGGGTTGGAGGGTGAGATCCGTGCGATCGTCAGCGGCGGCTTTTTGAATCTCATCGTTCTGGTCTTCTTTGCCGCCTCGACGCTGGTCTTGCAAAGAGCGACGCGAGGTCGGTGAGTTGCGGCCTGCGGCCCGGCGAGACTCGGCAGGAGTGGCCTCGAGACGTTGGCAGCTACCTCTGCGACGGATCTCAGACGCCCGGCTTCTCCTGCGTCGCTCGACCGCTTCCCTCACCATCCTTGATTCGGCTGTAGACCAGGGGTGAGCCGGGCGCCGCGTCAGGGAGAAGAGCCTGCGGCGGGAGCGGGAAGTCCGCTACCCGCCAGCCTGTCGGCTAGTAGTCTTCGAGATCGAAACCGGCCTTGACTTGCGCTTTGACCTTCATGGATCTCACCTCCTCTGGATGGATGACCGAACGTTGAGGTCGTATCTACGGCCTCGGTGTCGCAAGGTTCTGTACCTTCGAAACGGATGATCGTTCGACGGCATGGGCCTGCCACCGGATCGCCACACTCCGCCTCGCCATGCCCCGAAGTCGAGCGCCTGCGGCCATGACCACGCCACAGTTTCCCGGTTGACTGATCCGAGCTGATCACCCGAACCGAGGAGACTGTACCGTGAACGAAACACTCGACTATTCCGTGAATGGGGCTAGTGACGATGAACCGAAGCCGCCAAGTTTCAAGCGATCGATTCTGGTCAATCTCGCCGTTCTCGGCGGACTGATTCTGGCCCTGTGGATCCCGCTGGCGCAGATCGGCGGTTTGGTGCGCGAGCGGCAGGCTCGCCAGGCCGAGGTCGAGCACGAGATTGCCGGGCTGTGGGGTAGTGAGCAACTGCTGATCGGTCCTCTCCTGACACTCCGGCCGTCGGCCGAGATGGCGCAGATGTGGCTGCCGGATTCGACCCCGCCCTCCACCTGGCAGGACTGTCGCGACATAACGGTGACGAGGCTCGACGAGAAGGGGCAAACCGAGCTGACGACCAGCAAGTCCGTTTGCCATCAACTCTTGCCGAAGACTATCGAGTGGCGGGGCACGCTGGCGCCCGAAGTGCGCTCCCGGGGGTTGTTCGATTCGGTCGTTTACACCGCCGAGCTCGTTGCCCGCGGCACCTTCGAGCTGCCGGAGGATCTCGTTCTGGTCGATGCCGGCTGGCAGATCCATGCGGTGGACGTCGGTCTCGGCGAGCTCCGCGGGTTGGAGCAGATGAGCTTGCGGCTCGGTGGCCGAGAGGTGGTCTTGCGGGCGCGCAACGACGGGCCTTTGTCGTTGCCACAGAGCGTCGGCCACTGGTTCCGCGAGGGGCTAGACGCCGGGCCGACGGAGTTCGAGCTGACGATGCGGCTGCGCGGCAGCCAGGCTCTGCGTTTCGTCGCAGCGGGGCAGAGTACTACGGTCGAGCTCGAGTCCAGCTGGCCCTCGCCCAGCTTCGTCGGCAGCACGCTGCCCGCCCGCCGCGAGCTGAGCGACGAAGGTTTCTCCGCCGGCTGGGCGATCCACAGCCTGGCCCGCAACCTGCCGGCACTCTGGCAGAACGATTCGCTCAGCGCTGACAAACTCACGGCCTCGACCTTCGGTGTCGCCCTGTTTCTGCCGGCCGATCAATACCAGCAGGTGGAGCGGGCGCTCAAGTATTCGCTGCTCTTCATCGTCACCACCTTCGGCGTTCTATTGCTGCTGGAAGTCATGCTGCCGGTGCGCCTCCACCCGATGCACTTCCTGCTGGTGGGCGCCGGCCTGGTGCTTTTCTTTCTCCTGCTGGTGGCGCTGTCCGAACACGTCGGCATCACCCTCGCCTACGCCCTGGCGTCGAGCGCCATCGTGCTGTTGCTCGGGGCTTATTCGAAGTCGATCCTGCACTCGTGGCGCGCCGGCGGTATCGTCGGCGGGGTGGTCACGACGCTCTACGGTTATCTCTTCACCCTGCTGCGCGCCGAGTCCCTGTCGCTTCTTTTCGGCGCTCTGGGCTTGTTCGCCCTGCTGGCGGCGGCGATGTACCTCACCCGCGGCCTCGATTGGTACGAGATGCGGTTCCAGTCGCCGCGACGTTGGGCTTGATCCGTGGCAGCAGAACGCACTCTCTCAAACTGACTAGTCTCGCTTTCGATACGCAGCGAGCTTGGTCTCGCGGGCCGTATGCACGACATCGATGATGTAGACCACGCGCGAAGGGTCGTCGACGATATAGAAGACCCGATGCGTCATGACGAGCTTCGAGTGAACGGGGCGGCCGCGGCGCAGGCTTACGGCAGCGAAGGCGCGCGGTAAGGCCTCCAGCTTTTGGATGCCTGCCCGCATCTTGGCGAACCATGTAGCCGCACGGGGCGCTCCGGAATGCTCTTCGATGTAGTCGGCAGCCTCTTCGAGCGCTTCGAGCGCGACCCGATCGAAGCGAACCTCGTACGGTGCGGTCACAGCTTCAGGTTCAAACGAGCCGCAACCTGGTCGATGGCCTCTCGGGCATCAACCCCTCGTTCGCCAGCATCGAAGCGAGCGATGGCCTGGTCCCACAACTGCCCGCGTTCGAGCTCGATCCTCATCGAGTCGTAGACCTCGGGGCTCATGACCACCATAGCGGCCTCACCGTTTTGAGTGATCGTCTCCACACGACCATCCGCCAGTCGGTCGAGATGGTCGGTGGTGTGTTGGCGGAAATGGCTCAGCGAGTAGGTGTCTTGGGTACGGTGTCTCATGGGCTCCCCGATGTTGTCATACTAAATACAGTATGGCATAGGGTGGGCCGAGAAGCCAACAGCGCCAGGTTCAAGCGAGCCGCGATCTGATCGATGGCTTCTCGGGCATCAACCCCTCGTTCGCCAGCGTCGAAACGACCCATGTTCTGGTCCCAAGACTGCCGCCATCGAGCCCGATACTTGTAGAGTCGCCCACATGGCTGAACCACTCAAGAACTCGTTTGGACCGGAAGTGCCCGAGACGATTGCTCGCATGGTCGAGACGGCGGACCCGAGCTTCGACTCGGCTGCGTTCCTGGCGCAGGCTCTCGATGGCTACGATGCACTGGAGCTCACTCCGAGGGCGAAGCAGATCGCTGCGGCGCTGGCGGAGCACCTACCGGCGGATCGCCAGCGCGCGCTCGAGATCCTGATCGCGTCGCTCGGACCGGAGATCGGAGATTCCGAGCTCACAGGCATGGAGGTTTTCGTCTACCTGCCGCACGTCTACTTTGTCGCCGAGCATGGGCTGGAGCATTTCGACCTCGCCATGCGCGCGCAATATGAGCTCACCAAGCGGTTCACCGCCGAATTCAGTCTGCGTGCCTATATCGAGCGCTACCCCGCGGAGACCCTCGCACGCCTGCACTCCTGGGCCGACGACCCGAACGTGCACGTCCGCCGACTCGTGTCGGAAGGCTGTCGCCCCAGGTTGCCGTGGGCGCCGCGTCTCCGTCGATTCCAGGAGGACCCCGCGCCTGTCCTCGAGCTGTTGGAGCTGCTGAAGGACGATAGCGAGGAGTACGTGCGCCGCTCGGTGGCGAACTGCCTGAACGACATCGCGAAAGATCACCCGGATCGGGTGGTCGAGACGGTGCGCCGCTGGTGGCCTGACGCTGATCCCGACGAGCGACGAATGATCCGCCACGCCTTGCGCACCCTGATCAAACAAGGGAATGCGGGCGCTCTCGGCGTGCTCGGGTACGGCAGCGACTCGCCGGTCGTGGTCCGAGCCGTCCGCTGCACTCCCGAGTCACTGCCGATCGGCGGCAAGATCCAACTAGAGATCGAGATTGTGAACCCGTCTAAGGATCTCGCCGGGGCGCTGGTCGACCTTCGGGTCCACTTCGTCAAGGCCAACGGGTCCACCGCCCCCAAAGTCTTCAAGGGTGGCGAGCTCGAGCTCGGGCCGGGCGAGCAGGCGGTCGTGCGCAAGAAGATCTCCGTCGCCCAGCATTCGACGCGCACCCACTACCCGGGCCGGCATACCGTCGAGGTGTTGCTCAATGGAACCGCTCACCCCGGTGGCGGGTTCGATCTGACGGCTTGAAACGCTTGCTGCGACTGAGGCCGGCGGGCCGGGTGCCGAGCCTCACGACCAGTAAGGGCTTGAATAGTTTTTGATAGAATGAGTTGGCTTGTTCGGCAGCCAGGTTTTGTTGCGTTTTGCTGATGTTCGATGACTGTGTTTGATACCTGCAGTTCGATACCTGTAGAGGGGTTTTTGTGTCTCGTTTGTGGATGCTATCCAAGCAGGTTGTCTATGTGTTCTTCGATAAGATCTTGCTCATCATCACAGGGTTGTTAATAAGTTTCTTTTGTCTTTTGGTCCTTAGTGGGGCTGGCTGGTTGGTCGACCTCTTGGCTGGTCTCGTCGGGTGGGAGCTCACACCTGAGCAAGCGGGTGGGCTCTTTGCCCACGTCTGTCTCTTCGCTCTGACCTGGGGTTGGCTTTCCCAGTGGCTGTGGAGAATCTGGGGCAGCAAGTCAGAGACAGATCGACGGCGCTCAGAGGCGGTGACCGCCAACTGGGTGCCGCTGATTGTTTGGTCGTGTGCAATGGTCTTATTGGAGGCGGTGAGGCGGAGCTTCTACGCTGAAGTTGTTGTGATCGCTGGCCTCGCCAGCCTCGTTCTGATGATCGCTCTGTTGAAACATGACTTCGCGGGCAACTGGTCGACACCCTTGTACGCTGTGCCGCTGTCTATCGTGGCCGGGTACAGTCTGTTGGCCTGGATCGAAGAGGCGGGTTTTTGGGAGATCGAGGTCGGCTCTTGGCCGTGGTTCTTCTCTTCAGGTGTGTTTTTGATCCTGTCGATTCAAGCTTTGGAAAAGGGCAAGCGCCTGCTGGCTTCCAGAATGGCGGAAAGAGGCTGCTGACAGCCCGGCGTCGCCGCACGCTGCCAGGGCCGTCACAG
>JBCCGX010000800.1:0-4991 GCA_039029035.1 Acidobacteriota bacterium
CCTGGCGCGGATGCTCTTTCGTCAACGCCTGCTCGAGCCCTTGGAGCGGGTGATGAACGGCCACAGCCCGCGGCCGGATCCCGAGGCCGACACCCTCGTGCGGTCGGACCTGCGCCGCACCCTCGGAGCCCTCGAGCGCCTGCCGGGCGCCCATCGGGAAGCCCTCTTATTGGTGGCGGCCGGCGAGCTCGACACCGCCGGCGCGGCGCAGGTTCTCGGGATCTCGCGCTCGGCGCTCAAGATGCGCGTCCACCGAGCGCGCAAGCAGTTGCACGGCATGCTGGAGGAGAGACGATGAAACCGAGCCAATCCACCGAAGCCGAACGGGTCGCCGCACTACCGGATCCGACCAAGCGAGTCGATACTCTGCTGCGCACTGCACTCGACCCGGAGCCGGCAGTTGCCAAGCGCCTTGCCAAGCGGGCCCTGAACACGCCCGCAGCGGTCCCGGCGAGGTGGACGGCGCCGACGCGGTGGCAGTTGACGACGGCCTTTTCGGCCGCGGCGGTGATCGCTCTTCTCTGGCTCGCTCCGCGGGATCAGACCGTACCGCCAACGCCGGCTCCACCACCCGCTACCGAGGCCGTCGCCCTGGTGATCAGCAACCCCAACGGCCTGGTGACGGTGACCACCACCGCCGGCGCCAAAATGGTCCTGCTGCCGGACAGCGAGGAACCGGGAGATGCCTCATGAAGCTTTCGACCCACGATCGGCCCACGGCTTGGATCGCGAGCGTAATTTGGCTTCTCAGCCTGGCACCGCCCGGCTTGATCTCGAGCACAGCGCAGGCTGCCCAACTCGATCCCGACGAGCGCATCAGCCTCGATCTCGTTGCCGCTTCGCTGGTCGAGACCCTGCAGTCCTTCGCCCAGATCAGCGGCAGCCGACTCGATCTCGATCCGACGATCGAAGGCTCGGTCACCCTCTCGCTCACCGCGCCCTGGCGCGAGATCCTCGACCGCCTCTGTGTCGATCACGCGCTCAACTGCGAGATCCTCGAAGGCGAGCCCAAGGTGCTGCGCGCGCGGTCAGTCCACGGCGCCACCGGAGCCGCGGCGCAGCCCGGCTATGCCGAGGCGATCGCCATGTCACTCAAGGCGGCCGACCTACGCCAGACCCTACAAGCCTTCGGTCTGATCGCGGGCCGCGAGGTGCTTCTCGACGACGCGGTGAGCGGCACGGTGACGATCGAGATCGAGTCGGCGCCCTGGCCGGTCATCCTGGAAGAGATCTGCAATCTCTCGGGCTGTCGCGTGGAATGGGGCCGCACCACGTTGCAGATCCGACCGACCGAGGCTTCGGTGCTGCGCCGCGCGAGTTGGAGCTTCGCTGCCACACCCCTCGCTGAAGCCTTCGAGATTCTCGCCGACCTGCCGATCTTCGGCCCTCTCGGTGAGCCTGAGGTCGAGGTCAGCGGAGCTTTCCCTCGACCGCTCAACCTCGAGCTCGAGGACGTCAGCTGGTTGGACGGCTTGAACCAGATCTGCCGCGCTGCGTCGTGCCGCTGGCGATTGACCTATGGCGCGCCGAGCCACCTCGCCGTGGAACCGATCGACCCCGGCCTGGAGCAGAGGATCTCTCTGCCGCCCGAAGCAACGTCCCTGAGCCAGGCGGCGGACCTTCTGGCGGGCGCCCTCTCTCTCGAGCTGAAGGTCGAGCCCGAGCTCGACCTCACCGCCCAGGTCCGGTTCACCCGCTCCGCGGCTACGTGGCGCGAGGCGATCGGCGAAATGTGCGATCAAGTCGGCTGCTACTGGTCGGTGCGCAAGCGCCAGCTGCGTCTGCGCCCCAAGGTCAAGACTTTGGCCGAGCGCCCGGCCTCGTCCGCCGAAAGCCGCCGCATGGCCGTACGCTTCACCCCCCCACACCCGGCCGATCCGGTCGCCGGCATCGCCCGCTTCAACTGGACGGCGCCGATCCACACCTTCGTGTCCGAGACCGACGAGCGCTGGTGGACTCGGCTGAGCTGGATCCCCTTCGGTCACGAGACCCATTGGGTACTGCCGACCATCGGCCGCTGCGACACGAAGGGGCCAGCTGCCGTCCGTCTTCTGGAGCCCGTACGGGTACCCTTCGACCAGTTCCAACGTCGTGCGGGCCAGGGCTCGATGCTGGAGCTTCGGCGGCCTACGGCAGACGATGCCGAGTCCGAGAGCCGCTGGACACAGCCGTGCAGGACGCCGAGCCGCGACCTCATCCAGGTGACTTTCCAAGCCACCGACTCGCAGAGCGCCGTCACATCATCCCTCGAGCTCGCAGCCGAGGTCGGGACCTACCTGCTGATCACCCCGCCCAGCAACGAGCAGCGCCCGCCAATGGCCGCCCTGGTCGCCCTGGCTGCCAACGAGGGTGGCGGGCAGCATCTCGCCCTGGTCACACCGACCCCGGATGGCTCCGAGCTCGACGTCATCCAACGGACGCTTCTGGCCGATGAAGAACGGTCGGAGATTTTGCAAGCTCCGGACGGCCGATCGTTCGAGCTACGGCTGAAGCTGATTCGCTAGCCGCCCTCGTCCCCTGCGTCCATCGGCCGAGGCCCAGTAAAAGATCTCGATCGTAGAGCGTCGGCACGCCTCGCTACCAGCCAGCCAGAGACCTCGCGAGCCCCCCTCAGGACGGCGATTTTCGAGCGCTCGAAGACAGCTTGCCGGGCGCCACCAAATTGCACAAATTTCGCGCCACTTTTTGCTCTTGCTCGCGTCTGTTTGAGCGCCCGCAAGTGATTGAAATAAAGAGCCTTCTCAATATTGCCCCTGTATATTGGGGTCGTCTTGACAGACACAACTACATCTTGTACTGTCGTTGCTGCTTCCTGTAAGGTATAGAGAATGCCGAATATGACTGAATCGCTTCGCGACGTGCCGCCCAAAGTGTCACTGGGGTTCACTTTCCACGCGGCTATCCGAGGCGTTTTGCTCTGGGCTGGGGCCTGCGGCAGAAGGAAGTTGGCGACTACCACCCGAAGCGACTGAGGCCCGAGTTCGGACGGCCTCGAAGTTCGAGTCCGGGGGTGGGGGTCGAGCCTTGTCCGCGATGATTTTGAGAATTGCTTTCCCTGTGACCGACAACGAGCGCTGGACCCCGTGAGTGAGGAGGAGTAGACAAATGCTGGATCTTCGAGTCGTAAAGCGGACGGGCGAGGTGGTCGAATTCGACCTGGCTCGCATCCTGAATGCCGTCCGCAAGGCCGTACGGGCGTCCGGCCAGACCTTACCCAGCGGCACAGTCTCGAGCCTCGTGGACTCGATCCATCAAGAGATCGAGGGACGATTCGTCGAGTTCTATCCCAACGTCGAGAACATCCAGGACATCGTCGAGAAGCACCTGGTTCGCGGTCAGTACTACGAGATCGCCAAGCGCTACATCCTGTACCGCGCCGAGCGCCAACAGGTGCGCGACGAAGCGGCCCGGCACGCCATCGAGAGCGCCAAGCTGGGCAAGCTGACGGTGAAGAAGCGCGATGGCCGCACCCAACTGCTCAACATCAAGAAGATCGACGAAACCCTCCGCCGGGCCGCCCGGGGGCTGGGCGATGCCATCGACTACGACGACATCGTCCGCGAGGTGGTCAAGAACGTCTATGACGAGGTCGACACGGTCGATCTCGATCGCGCCCTGGTGCTCGCGGCCGCGGCGTTCATCGAGCGCGACCCCGGCTATAGTTACCTTTCCTCGCGGCTGCTCCTGCAGCGCCTGTCGAAAGAGGTCATCGGCCGCTCGATCCTCGATACGGAGCGCGAGAGCGTTTACCGCGAGACTTTCGTCCACTGCATCCGCACCCACATCGAACAGGGCCAGCTCGACAAGCGCCTGGCGGAATTCGACATCGAGCGCCTGGCGACCGCTCTGCGCCCAGAGCGCGATCTGCTGTTCCAGTACCTCGGACTGCAGACCCTCTACGAGCGCTATTTCCTGCGCCAGGGCGAGCGCTGCGTCGAGCTGCCACAGATCTTCTGGATGCGAGTCGCCATGGGCCTGGCGATGGAGGAAGACCAGCGCGAGGATTGGGCGATCGAGTTCTACGAGCTGATGTCGCGTTTGCGCTACGTCCCCTCGACCCCGACGCTCTTCCACTCCGGCACCGCCAGCCCGCAGCTTTCGTCCTGTTACCTGACCACGATCGACGACGATCTGCGGCACATCTTCAAGTGTCTGGGCGACAACTCGCAGCTCTCCAAGTGGTCCGGCGGCATCGGCAACGATTGGTCCAACATCCGCGCTACCGGCTCGCCGATCAAGAGCACCAAGGTGGAGAGCCAGGGCGTCATCCCCTTCCTCAAGATCGCCAACGACGTCACCAACGCGATCAATCGCTCGGGCAAGCGGCGTGGCGCTACCTGTGCCTACCTCGAGACCTGGCACTACGACATCTTCGACTTCCTCGATCTGCGCAAGAACACGGGTGACGAGCGCCGGCGCACCCACGACATGAACACCGCCAACTGGATCCCGGATCTGTTCATGAAGCGGGTGCTCGCTGACGCCGACTGGACGCTCTTCTCACCCGACGAGGTGTCGGACCTGCACCACATCTACGGTCAAGAATTCGAAGAGCGCTACGAGCACTACGAAGAGAAGGCGCGGCGTGGCGAGATGATCTTGCACAAGACGGTGCAAGCCAAGAGCCTGTGGCGCAAGATGCTCACCATGCTGTTCGAGACCGGTCATCCCTGGGTGACCTTCAAGGATCCGTGCAACATCCGCTCGCCCCAAGACCACTGCGGGATCATCCACAGCTCCAATCTGTGCACCGAGATCACCCTCAATACCTCGGGCGACGAGACCGCGGTCTGTAACCTGGGCTCGGTCAACCTGTCGCGCCACGTCGACAACGGCCGACTCGACGAGAAGCGCTTGGCGCGCACCGTCAAGACGGCGATCCGGCTGCTCGACAACGTCATCAACATCAACTTCTACCCCACGCCGGAGTCGCGCAACTCGAACCTGCGGCATCGTCCTATCGGTCTCGGCCTGATGGGCTTCCAGGACGC
>JBCCGX010000801.1:0-4986 GCA_039029035.1 Acidobacteriota bacterium
CAGTGCCGGCAAGGTCTGATGCCGGGCAAAGCCGCGGGCGGTGTCGTTCCACTCCCACAGTAGCTGGGCGCGCTCGGGAGCGCTCAGCAACGGCAGCTCACCGAGGCGCCGCTCGGGCTGCGCCACGATCCCGCCAAGCAGGACCTCGAAGCGCCTCAGCAGACGGCGCATGGAGGTGGCATCGAAGAGATCTCGGCGATATTCCAACGTGCCCTCGAGACTCGACTCACCTTCCAGTGCGAGGGTGAGATCGAACTTCGCCGTGCCGCTGTCGACCGGCATCAGCTCCAGCTCGAGGCCCGGCAGCTGCATCGGCCCAAGGGGCGCATTCTGCAGCACGAACATCACCTGGAACATCGGCGTCGTGCTCAGGTCGCGCTCCGGATCGAGCTCCTGGACCACTCTCTCGAACGGCACGTCCTGAGACGCATCGGCTGCCAGTGTCAGCTCTCGCACCCGGCCCACAAGGTCACGAAACGTCGGACCCCGAGATGCCGAATCACCGGCCAGGTCGATGCGCAGGACCACGGTGTTGACGAAAAAGCCGATCAAGTCCTCGGTAAAGAGGTGGTTGCGGTTGGCGATCGGCGAGCCCACCGGCACGTCGGTCTGACCCGTGGTGCGGCCGAGAAGGGTGGCGAAAGACGCCAGGAGCGTCATAAAAAGCGTCGCATCGTGGCGACGGCTGAACGCCGCAAGCTCGCGCGACAGCGCCGTCGGCAAGGCGACCGGCAGCGTCGCTCCGCGGTGGCTCGGCGTCGCCGGACGCGGACGATCCGTCGGCAGCTCCAGCCGGGGAAGGTCGGCCAGGCGCTGCTGCCAGTAGGCCAGCTGTCCCTCCGGCGCCTCACCGCCGCCGCGGCCTCCGGCAAGCCGGTCCCGCTGCCACTGCGCGTAGTCCACATACTGGAGCGGGAGCTCCGCCAACGGCGACGCCTCGGCGGCCAGGCAGGCGCCGTAGAGAGCCTGGAGCTCGCGCAGCATGACGCCGATCGACCAACCGTCGGAGACGATGTGGTGCAGGGTCAAGAGCAGCACATGCTCGCACGGTGCCAGGCGCAGCAAGCTGCACCTCAGTAGCGGACCCGCGGCCAGATCAAAGCCGCGGCCGGCTTCCTCGGCACTCTGCCTGGCGACCGCTGCGGCGCGCCCGGGTGAGCTCAAGGCGCCCAGGTCGATAACTGGCAAGGCCAGCGGGGATAGTGGCGCGATCAACTGCAGAGGCCGCCCGGCAACGGAACGAAAAGTGGTGCGCAGGGCCTCGTGGCGCTGCACGACCTCCGCGAAGCTCGCCCGGAGGGCGGCGGCATCGAGCTCGCCGAGCAGGTGAACGGCGGCCGGGATGTTGTAGAGCGGGCTGCCGGGGTCCAGCTGATCCAGAAACCAAAGACGCTCCTGGGCGAAAGAGAGCGAGAAGCCGTCGGAGACCCGGCCGGTCCGTGCAACCCGAGGGACTGCTACTAAAGGTTTTTTCTTTTTATCTCTACCCAGCTTACCTTGACCCAGCTTCCGGATCAGGGTGTCCAACTTCTCCCTTGAAAGTTGTTCGGGGCGGGTTCCAGTTTCGCTCACTGAAGAATTTCTCTGCATCTCTGAGGGATTTGAATCCCTATCGGAGACACTACACCGTAGATGAAAAAACTTGGACCTGTTGAAGCTGGCCTGAGCGAGCAGGCTTCCCGGAGACAGGAAAGCCCACATCTCCCGCAGGTGCAAATCTAATTTGCGGGACAAACGCATTCCATTGGAATGCGCTTAGAAACACTTATCTCGATATATCTCAGTATAACTGTTTTGCGATCATCTGCCAACTTTTTGCCTGCGGGTTTGATCTGCCGGCAGAAACATCATCCCCTCCGGACCGCCGAACCCTCGGGCCCGGTAACCGACTGTCACCCTTAGGGCTCGCACAAGAATAGCTCCCGCCCATGCATCCCCTCTCACGGTGTTGCGCTCCTTGGCGACAGACCTCGGGTATGCCTCAGTCATGCGCCTTGCGAGAGGGGCGCCTGGACGCCCTCGATGCTGGAATTCTTCTTGCGCGAGCCCTTAGGACGACTCGACCGGAAACCGGTCAGCCGCGACCGAGCTCGGCTCGCCTGGATGGGCGGAAAAGTAGGGCCGGTCGAAGCCGCTGAGCTTGCGACCTGAGGGCACGAGCTCCGGCACCTCCTCCCAGCTGCCGCGGAAGAGGGAGCCCTCCTCGTAACCCAGATCGCACCACAGCCGCGCAGCGAACCCGGGCATGATCGGCGCCGCAAGCAGCGCCAGGGTCTTGATCGCGAGTGCCTCGAGGGCGATGGCGGTGCGCCGCTCCTCGAACCGGTGGGGCACGCCGCACCAGTGCTCCTCCGCCTTGGCGAAGCGCCGCGCCACCCGCACCAGCTCGATGAGCACCCGCGCCGCCCGCTGCGGGGAAAAGGTCGCTGCCTCGTAGGCCTCGGCGGCCTCGCGGCTGAGCTGCTTCAGGGTGCGTAGGAAACGCCGCTGATCGTCGGTCCAGGCACCGGTACCCGGCAGGATACCCTCGAACTCGGACTCGAGACGGGCCCCGAAATTCCGCAGCCATGGCTCCCATTGCTGGACCAGCTGCCGCTCTACCAGCGCCTCGAGCGCCGGCAGGGTGAAGTTGCGCTGCTCCCGCTCGGGACCGTCGTAGGCGAGACAGAAACGGGCTGCGTCGGCGCCTGCCCGCGCCAGCAGCTCACGTCCCCACATAGCATGGTTCTGGCTGGTGGAGAACTTCGAGCCTTCGTAGCGATAAAATTCATTGACCACAAACGTCGCCGGCAGCCGGATCTCGGAATCGTAGGCAAGCAGGATGGAGGGTACCAGCACGGCGTAGAAGTAGGCGTTATCAAAACCGAAGAACTGCACCACCTGGGCGTTTTCAGAGCGCCAGAATCGCTTCCAGTCCGGGGCACTGCCGCGCGCCTCCAGCAGCTCCCGGGTCACCGCCAGGAAACCCGGTGCCATCTCGAACCAAACGTAGATGCGTTGCTTCTCGAAACCGGCCACCGGCACCGGGATGCCCCAATCACTCTCCTGGCTGACCGGGATGTCGGGCAGGCCGTCGGCCAACATGCGGTCGCACAAGGCTCGCACGTGGGCGCTCGTCTCAACCTGTGACCAGAACTTCGCGAGCCCCTCGGCATAGGGAGCGAGCGGGAAGTAGATCCGCTCGAGGCGGCGGACCACCGGCTCGCCGCCGCAGCACGAGCAGCGGGGAGCGATCAGGTCCACGCAGTCGTTGGGACGGCCGCAGTCCTCGCAGGCGTTGCCACCCGAGCTCGCGCCGCAATGGGGGCAGCCGCCGGCCACATGGGCTTCAAAGAGCCATTGCTCACAGGCCTCACAGTACAGCGTCGGGGCCTCCCGGGCCACCAGAGCACCGCGGTCGAAGAGGGTCTGGAACACCTCCTGCACCAGCTTCTGGTGATAGGGCGAGAGGTTCGGACGCACCCAGTGATCGACTTCGATGTCCGCCAGCTCGAGGGTCTCCGGGAGGATCTTGCTGTAGCGGTCGATGAGCTCGTGCGGCGTTATGCCCAGTTCCCGAGCCTTGGTGGCGACGTAGCTCTGATGGTCGTCGAGACCGTTGAGGTAGATCGCGTCGACGCCTCGCATCTTCAGATAGCGTGTATGGATATCAGCGCCCAGATAAGGGCCGGAGAAGTGACCGACGTGGAAATCACCGTTGGGCGTCGGCGGCGCCGTGATCACCAGGACGCTCTCGCGACGCTCCGCAGGGGTCTCGCCGAGTGCCGCCTCGTTGTCCTCCACCGCCTCCGCCATCTTCTCCCAGCACAGGTCGAGGAAGAGCAGATCCTCACTTTCGCTCAAGCACTCGAGCTCGTGGGTGTCCCAGGGCTTCATGAAGATCACGTCGCCGGGGCCGACTTCGGTTTCCTCGTCGTTCACCCGCATGCGGCCACGGCCCTTGACGATGACGAAGGCCTCATGCTCCTGATGCTGGTGGGCCCGCGCCGTCTTCCCCGGCTCGACCACGCACCAGGTGGCAGAGAAGGGCACCTCGCTCACCCCTTCCCAAGGTTGGACGCCCTGGCACAGGATGTCGTAGGCCTGGGAGAACTTTGCGGGATCGATCCGTTGAATCAGCATCCGGGAAGACGGCCTCGTTACTCTACGCGCTCGCTTGCTTATCTCAATGCTGCCAGTACTGTCTTGATACCGTCAGTATAGTGCCTTTTTCTCGGTTGCAAATTTTCTGACGACAACAGCCGGCAGGGATGCACAGAGAAGTTCTGTGATCGAGATCCATCCCACCTTGCTCCCCGACCTGCGCGGCGGCCATGCCCTCGGTTGCGCCGTGGCGGCAGGCAAGACGCGCGTTGGGTATCAGGGTGTTCCTGCCAAATACCGTCGAGGAGGCTTTCGAGATCGATCGACAGGAGACCCTTGACGATCCCGTGCTGCTCGTCAGCGCACGGATCCGCCCCCGCATGGGGCAGATAGCCACATTCGCTCTTTTCGCTTATCATATTTTCTGGCACGTGCTGTGCGATGCCAATAGAAGATCTCTAACTGACCCACTCGAGGAGAGACTCATGAGCAGAGCCAAACAGTTTCTGATCCCTGCCGCAATCGTTGCCTGTGCCATCCTTGCATTCTTGGTGCTTAGCCCAGACAAAGCAGTGGCCGCGCATCAGGGATCGGTACCGGCGGCTAACTTTGCAGAGTGTTACGACATTGCGATTGCCTCGTGTGGTGGCTATCGACCCTGCGTTACCTACTCGGCAGGTCAGTGCTCTTGGGAGTGCATCAATTAGCGATCCCAACTCAGCCAAACGCCGGTCAAGGCCGCCACTTCCTTTCTGTGCCGATGTAGGTGAGACACTCCATTTCGAAATCCGTGTCTCAAAGTCATCGACACACTCCGAGGAGGCCAAGCTATGAGAACCAAGACTCAGCTCAGAGCTGGGCTCGGCGTTGGAAACGGCCAGGGCACCGAGTACTGATCGACTC
>JBCCGX010000802.1:0-4983 GCA_039029035.1 Acidobacteriota bacterium
CTTCGAACACAATGTGCGAGCGATGGAAAAATACGCTCCCGCCCGTTTTGCCGGGTCGATCAGCCTTTTCGTACCCGGCACTCGGGTCTCGAGTCGGGCGGTCGACGGACACGAGCGGTGGGCGCAGCTGGCTCTGCGCGGCCTCGTCCTCAAGCCGGTGGCCGGAGATCACTTCAGTATGATGCGCGAACCGTGTGTTCGTGGGCTGGCGCGTCAGCTGCGGTTTTGCCTGGCCGAGGTTGCCTGAAGTCAACGGATGTTTTAAAAGGTTATAGTTGTTTATCGGGCCCTGTTTTCGCAAGTTTATATTCGTTTTATTGGGCTTAAATTGGTGAGAGGGCGAGTCTCTTGGGGCGTGCCTGTCCCTGGCTGATGGCTTAGGTATCTTGCGAGCTGGCCAGGCTGACGCGAATATTCGAGATAACTCTCCTGAATATTCAATGAACTACTGCTTTCGGAACTCTGTGTCCCGAGGATTCCCGATGCCAGATTTAACTTTGCTAAATCTTTGTTCTAAAGTTCTTGCGTCATTGAGTTTGTTGTCATACAGTTTTCTTACGCGCTCAAAGACTTCTAGACGATCGCCAGCTGCTCTCGGTCAGCCAAAGCGTACGAGCAGAGCAGCGCCGGTAGACGGCGACGTAGTTTTGTAAGCCGGGCTCCGAGCTTTTGGTGTCAGGACGGGTGTGTCTTCACGAAGCGGAGGCTCGGGTCCTAACAGGTGAACCTCATTCATCGAGGAGGAGTCGAAAAGTGAAGAAGCGTTACCTTTTCATCGTCGCGGTGCTGGCGTTGACGCTGGTGCTACCAGCTTCCACTTTTTTCGTGTCATCGGACCCAGAGGTTCTCTCGCCTTATGTTCCGATGAGTAACGCCGGCAAGCTCGAGGCGGCCTTCGTGTCGTGGTCGGAGCGTCATGTCGCCAACGGTGGTGACAGCAACGTTTCGATGAGCCTGCGGTGGTCGAAGGGCCTTTCGATGGAGTACACCGAAGCCACCGGCCGGGCGAAGCTCGATCTGATTGGCGGTACGGCGGAGGTCGAGCTGGAAAACCTTGGAGATGCCGACATCGCCGAGGTCTGGCTGGTGGACAATGCCGAAAACAGCTCGGTGTTGCCAGAGAGTGAGGATCAGTTCCTACACGTCGGAACCCTTGAGCGGGACGGCGACCGTGCCTCGCTCAGCGCCGATCTTGGCAATGTCTTCGGCACCTTCGAAGTCGACTTGGTGGTCGTCAGCCGAGCCGGCCAAGATCCCACCGAGTCTCGGGTTCTCACCGGCTCTTCCGGACTCATGCAGCGTATGTTTACCCGTGCGCGGACCGGTCGTCTGGCGTCGGCCGGTAGTGAGAACGGTGCTTTGATGGCGGCGCTCGATAGCCTGGGAACGCAATCCGCTTTCGCCAGCGGGCTGGTGCCGTCGTTCGATCCGTTGATCGAGGATGGCGCCGAGCTTTTCTTCAATGAGACGTTTGCCGGCAACGGCCGGACCTGTGGTACGTGCCATCCGTCGACCAACAACTTCACCATCGATCCCGACTTCATTGCCACCCTGCCGGACGATGACCCGCTCTTTGTGGCCGAGTTCGTTCCCGCTCTGGCAAACAATTTCGAGAAGCCGGAGCTGATGCGCAAGGTCGGTCTGATCGTGGAAAACCTCGACGGTTTCGGCGACCTGGCCAACAACTTCACCATGCGCGGTGTGCCGCATACCCTGGCGCTGGGCATCGCCCTCACTCCGAGCCCCGCCGACGGAACGACGACTCCGCCGGACGAGAGGACCGGTTGGTCGGGCGACGGGTCGCCGGGTAGCGGAACCCTGCGCGAGTTCGCCATCGGTGCCGTGACACAGCACTTCCCACAGACCCTGGGTCGCGTGCCGGGGGTCGATTTTGTGCTGCCGACTGACGCTGAGCTCGACGCGATGGAGGCGTTCCAACTCTTCCTTGGCCGTCAGAGCGAGCTCGACCTGAGCGTTTTGAGCCTCAACAACGAAGTCGCGGCCCGCGGTCAGGAGATCTTCCTCGCGGGCGACACGGTTGGCGGTACGGTAGCGGCAGGCAAGTGCAACATCTGTCACGCCAACGCCGGGGCCAATTTCTTACCCACCGGTGGGGTCAACAATCGCAACTTCAACACCGGTGCCGAGGCGATCGCCGACCAGCCGGCAGACCTGATCGATCCGGCGAACAACCCGCCGGACGGCGGCTTCGGCCAGGCTCCGAATCCCTCGGGTGGTTTCGGCGACGGCACCTTCAACACGCCGGTGCTGGTGGAGGCGGCGGATACCGGCCCGTTCTTCCACAACAATTCGGTGGAGACGATCGAGGGCTCGGTCGCCTTCTACAACAGTGATGCCTTCGCCAACTCACCGAGTGGCCAACTCTTGGCCTCGATCGACTCAGGCGGCATCGGCATCGATCTCGAAGCGACCCAGGTGGTGGCGATCGGCGCTTTCCTGCGAACGATCAACGCTCTCGAGAACAACCGCACTTCAAGTGAAACTGCGACCTTCGTCAAGGATGTCGATGACTTCAGTACCGCTCGCTCCTTGCTCGAGATCGCCATCTCTGATGTGGAGGACGGGATCCAGGTGCTGGACGGCGGGGGCATCAACCCGAGGGCGGTGAGGGACCTCAAGGCGGCCAAAGTCAGCCTGGAGATTGCCTCGGTGACATTCTTCCCGTTCCTGCGTGATCTCTTGATCGACGTCGC
Organism: Acidobacteriota bacterium; assembly: GCA_039029035.1. Taxonomy (GTDB): domain Bacteria; phylum Acidobacteriota; class Thermoanaerobaculia; order Multivoradales; family J023; genus JAAELT01. Next base: position 2,715 of record JBCCGX010000802.1, read on the forward strand.
GGTCGACTTCATCACCGACGCCGACGCCGACATCGCAGCCTAGCTGAAGTCGAGAACGAGTTGTCAGCGTGCCGCCGGGCGCGCCCGGGAGACCGGGAATCGATACGAGGGGGCCGAAGTCGGCCCCCGTTTTCGTTTCAGGCCTCGGAGTTGGGAGCGGTATCGGTAGTGGCCTCGGCGTCGGTGGTGGCTTCCGTTTCGGGGGCTTCAGGCTTGCGCAGGAAGTAGATTCGCTCCGGTCGACTGAGAGAGTGCTCTTCCACCATCTCGTCGTCGAGCTCTTGGGCAAACTGTTCGATGGTGACCTCGAAGCCAGCCTCTTCCAGTCGCTCGGCGAAGTCTTTCCAGCCGTAGAGGCGCACGTGGTCGCGCTGTCCGAAGGCCTTCAGGCGGCCTTCCGGGGTGGTGACGCTCGGATCCTCGAACGTGTCGGGCGCTCCGCGCAGAGGCACTTGCACCACCGCCCAGCCGCCGGGCTTGAGCACGCGATACATTTCGCGCATCGCCTTGCGGTCTTCGGTGATGTGCTCGAACACGTGGTAGCAGAGGATCACGTCCCAGCTGGCGTCGGGTAGATCGAGCTGGGTCAGATCGAGCTGGAGGTCGGCTGGCTTGTCGTACTCCGACGTGACGTAATGGAGGTTCTCCTTCGCTCGTAGGGCCCGAGCGAGGCCCCGCATGGGCGAAAAATGGAGCACCGACAGCTCGTCTTCGAATAGCCGGGTCTTGCGCTCCAGGTAGAGGTAAAGGAGGCGGTGCCGCTCGAGGGAGCCACAATTGCCACACGCCGCGCGGGGCCGCGAGCGGTAACCGACCGAGCGAAAGAAAGACTGTTCACCACAGATGGGGCAAGTATTGGTCTCCCCCAGAGTTTTGCGTGTCCAGTCGCCGAGATTGGACCAGGCTTGGCGAAGGGCCGGTCCACGGCTCTCCTGCGCGTTGGCGTAGGCAAGCGCCACGACCGAAGCGGCCAAGGTTAGAGAGAGCAAGAAAATCCGCCGTCTTTGATTCATCGCCAGGCTACGGTATCAGCCGCCAGGTGAGTTTTGCGATCCATGATGGGAGGCGCTGTCCGCAGGGATTCCTCCGTGACCCACCGAGCGGTGACGAGTTTGCGGCAACTATTTGTCGTCGTGAGCTGCCTTACGGGTCGCGAGGTCAACGAGAGGCCCGTTAAAATCCCGCCATGACTCTCGAGATCCTGTTCCTCTTCGCGCTGCTGGCGGCGATGGTCACTCTGTTTCTGACCGAGAAGCTGCCGGTCGATCTGACCGCCTTCCTCGGCCTGGTGATCCTGATTTTCGGTGGCTATCTGAAGCCCTCGGAAGCCTTTACCGGGTTCTCTTCGCCAGCGGTGATCACCATGCTGTCGGTCTTCATCGTCGGGGCCGCGCTGCTCGAGACCGGGGTCGCGAACTTCATCGGCGGCCGCATCCATGCGGTGGTTGGCAGCAGCGAGATCGCCTTGATGGTGACCCTGATGATCGTCGCCGGGGTGCTCTCCGCCTTCATGAACAACATCGCCGCGACCGCGGTTCTGATGCCGGCGGTCGCGACCCTCGGGCCGCGTGCCGGGCTGGCGCCTTCGCGCCTGTTCATGCCCTTGGCCTTCGGCGCCATCTTGGGCGGCACGACGACCCTGGTCGGCACACCGCCGAACATCCTGGCGGCCCAGGTGCTCACCGACCGCGGCTTGGAGCCCTTCGAGCTGTTCGACTTTACCCCCATCGGTCTCGGCCTGCTGTTGCTTGGCACGGTCTACATGATCACCGTCGGTAAGCGGCTTCTGCCGGTGCACGAGCAGCACGGCCCGCAAGCGGAGGGCGGTGGCGATCTGAGTCAGGTCTACCAACTGCAAGACCGGCTCTTCACCATTCGAATCCCGCGCCGCTCGCCGCTGCACGGTCGGACCCTGGCCGAGACCCGCCTGGGCAACGCCTTGGGCATCAAGGTGCTGGCGATCGTCCACGACGGTCGCGAGCAGCTGGCGCCGGACGGTAACGCCCTGCTGCGCCAGGGCGACGTGCTCAAGGTGGACGGTGCGGCGGCCGACGTGCGGGAGATCCTGCGCTTGCAGGGAGTGGAGGTGGAGAGCGCCGAGCTCAGCCAGCTACCGCCGCTGCTGCGTGGCGTGGGTGGTGTCCGTTTCAAGATTGCCCCCGGCTCGGATCTCATCGGCCGTAATCTGCGCCAGCTGCGATTCCGCGATCGCTTCGATGTCGTGGTCGTTGGTATCCGTCACGGCGGTGAGCTGATGCGTACCCACCTC
>JBCCGX010000803.1:0-4981 GCA_039029035.1 Acidobacteriota bacterium
CGGCGTCTGCCCATCCGCGTGCCGCAGGGCGTTGTCGATCAAGTGGCGCATCAGCTCCTCGAGTCGCGGTCGATCGCCGTACAGGGTCGGCAGTTCGGGGGCGACCTCGAGCACGGCGCTGCTTTCGTGAATCGGCACGACCAGGGCTTCTTGGGCCGTGCGCACCAGGTCGGCGACCGAAACCGCCTCGGTGGTATTGGTATGCAAGCCGATGCTCGACAGCTCGAACAGCTCGTCGAGCAGCCGTTGCAGCTTGTCGGCGGCGGTCTGCAAGCGATTGAGATCGTGAGCCAGTTGTTCCGCCCGTCCCGCTTCGGCATCGCGGCGCGCCAGGCCGAGGAAATTCTGGATCGTCACCAGCGGGTTCTTCAGGTCGTGGGCAACGGTGTAGTTAAACCGCGCCAACTCGGCGTTCTTGCTCTCCAGGTCACCGATCAGCGCCTGGCGCTCGACGAGCAGCTGTTCGCGCTCCTCGACTTCGGCGGTACGCTCGGCCACCAAGCCTGAAAGCTGCCGATGGACCGCGCGCAGATCGAGGTGGGTCTTCACACGTGCCAGGAGCTCGGACTTGGCGATCGGCTTGGGCAGGTAGTCATTGGCGCCGGCGGCGAGGCCGAGCACCAGATCCGCCGGCTGGCTCTTGGCAGTGAGAAAGAGCACCGGCAGTTCGTCGAGGGTGTAGCGCTGGCGCAAGGTCTGGCAGGCCTCATAGCCCGACATGCGTGGCATCATGACGTCGAGCAACACCAGATCGGGCGCCTGCTGTTCGATCGAGCGCAAGGCTGCGGCGCCGCTCGACGCCTGGTCGATCCGGTAACCCGCCGCGGCCAGCTGGTTGACCAGCACCTGGCGGTTCACCGGCTCGTCGTCGACCACCAGAATCGTTGCCCCGTTCGCGGCCGCCCCATCCGTCGCCGCCGACGCGACCTCCGGCAACTCGGGGGATGAGTCGTCCGCGGCGCCCCGCAGGGCCGCGACCGTCGGCTGCGAGACCGCCTCGACCAAGGCTCTCTGTGACTCCTCCGCCACGCCGTCCGCCTGGGCCTCACAATCGGCGAGGGGCAGATCGAAGGAGAACGTCGAGCCTTCGCCGACCGTCGACGCCACCCGCAGGTCACCACCGTGCAGATCGATCAGCTGGCGAGTCACCGCCAGGCCGAGACCGGTGCCGCCGAATTGCCGCTCGGTCGCTCCATCAGCCTGGGTGAAGGCTTCGAAGATCCGCTCTTGCTGATCCGGCGCGATGCCGATGCCGGTATCGCGGACGCTGATCCGCAGGCTCGCCGGGCGGTCGGCCGGGCCGGCCTCGCCGGCCCCTTGCTCCGCCGCGACCACCACTTCCCCGCTCTCGCTGAACTTGATTGCGTTACCCACCAGGTTGTGGAGGATCTGCTGCAGGCGATTCTCGTCTGCCCAGACCAACGGCGCGTCGCGCGGCACCGCATTGTCGAGCCGCAGGGTCTTGCCACCGACCAGCGGCCGCAGCACCGCCAGCACGACATCGACCACCGCGTGCAAGTCGACCGCCTTCGCTTCGAGCTCTAGACCATGGTGCTTGAGCTTCGAGAAATCCAGAATGTCGTTGACCAGGGCGGTCAGACGCCGGCCGCTCGCCGCCACCCGCGCCAAGTCGGCCGTCGCCAGCTCGGGCAGCTCGCCGGCCGCGCCATCGATCAAGGATTCGACCAGACCCACGATGCCATAGAGAGGGGTGCGCAGCTCGTGCGAGGTGTTGGCCAGGAACTCGTCCTTGAGCTTGTCGACCTCGCGCAGCCGGGCACTGACGACCCGCTCCTGATCCACCAGACTGCGCTGCTCGACCAGCGCGCCGTGGGTCGCCTCGAGCTCGCCATAAGCCTCTCGCAGCTGCTCTTCGGAGGCCTGGATCTGTTGTTTCTCCTTTTCCAACTCGCCCAGCAGACGCTTGTTCTCGTAGCGGTGAAAGAGGGATTGCACGATCACCCCTTTGACTTGCACTACCGAGCGCGTGACCACCGCGATGTAGACCAGCAAGAGCACACCGATGATCGCATTCTCCGAGCTCGTGCCGAGGATCAGAGCCGCGCTCGCCGGTAGCAACGCAGGCAGGGTGAAGGCGAGGAAGATCGGCACCGACACGGCGCAGGTCGCGACCGATCCGCCGACCATGCCGACCAAAATGGCGACAGCAAAAAAGACCAGGGTGGGGGACGGGGTCAGGATGGAGTACGCCCCAATGCAACCCCACAAGCCGCCGGTGACCGTGATCCCGATACCGTACCGCCGGAACCAGTAGGCCGGCGAAGGCGCCGCCTGCTCCGCCGCCTGGAAGCTGCGCAGAGCTCGGTAGCGCACCGCCAGGATCGCCAGCATCAGCGCCATCCAGGGCACGGCCATGGCGAGATAGCCGTTCCAGCCGAGCACCAGGCAAAACAGAACGGCGGTAAAGAAATTCGCCGCCAGCGCCGGGTAGGACTGCTCGTAGAGCGTCTCGACGCGTTTGATCTCGAGCTGGCGCTCGATCGATTCTTGCATGACTTGGGGGGCCAGAGGTTGCCGGAAAGATCAGCTGGCGGGAACCACGGTCCATGGTAGCGCGGATCGACACCGGCGCTGGGGTCGCGGGCGTAGACAATTCGTTCGTCACCTCGGGGTCGACCGCACCGGCCCTCTAGTGGCGGGAGGGTCGATCGAACCGCCCCACCAGAGCGGCGCGCAGGAGCTCCTGGAACTTCGGACACTCCGAGTGGCTGGGGGCTGGGCACTCGGCGCTGTGCCGGAGTCCGTCTCGCATCGCCTCGAGGCGCCGGATGACGAGGTCGAGCTCGTCGGCTTTCGCTCGTAAGGCCGAACGGTTTACTTCAGGCGATCGTCCGGGGCCGATCCAGGCGGCGATCTCGGCGAGAGAAAAACCCGCCGCCTGAGCGAGGCGGATGTGAGCGATGCTGTCCAGTGTCGCGTCGGAGTACTGGCGCCTCAGACCCCGCCGGCCGACCGGCTCGATGAGTCCCTGAGCTTCCCAGTGGCGCAGCGTCGAAGCGGGCAGGCCCGTCTTGGCAGTGACCTGGGCGATGTCGAGGACGTTTTCCGGAGGATTCATGGATTGACCTCAAGTCGACTTGAAGTGGAAGACTCTCGAGAGTGGCGTCTCAATACCGGGGCGTGCGCTGCACAGAGGACTTGACGATGTGGGACGAGCGCTACTCTCAGAATGGCTATCTCTTTGGCACCGAGCCAGCGGACTTCTTAAAAAACCGATCGGATCTGTTGAGCCCCGGATTGACAGCCTTGGCTGTTGCCGACGGCGAGGGGCGCAATTCTGTCTTTCTCGCCCAGCACGGCGTAGAGACCACTGCCTTCGATGCATCGCCGGTCGCGCTGGCCAAAGCGAAGGCTCTCGCCGGAGCGCAGAAGGTTCGGGTGGATTACCACGTCGCCGAAATGGAACGTTGGCCATGGCAACGGCGCGCCTACGATCTGGTCGTCGCCATCTTCATCCAGTTTCTCGCACCAACAGCCATGGCGCACGCGTTCCAGGGCATGCAGCAAGCGCTTCGGCCCGGCGGCCGTATTCTTCTGCACGGCTACCGACCGGAGCAACTCGAGTATCGGACCGGTGGTCCCCCGGAAGTAGAAAACCTCTACACGGAAGAGCTGCTTCGCCAGGCCTTCGAGGGCCTGGATATCGAGCGTCTCGCTTCCTACGACGCTGAGATCCGTGAGGGTACGGGCCACGTCGGTCGCTCAGCGCTCATCGATCTCGTCGCTCGCAAGCTCTGACCGGCGAAGCCGGCACTTGTCTGGGCCAACCACAGACCACGCCTGGTACAGTTCATCGATGGCCGATACGAAACGAGAAGAGGTGACGGCTCTGCTCGATGCTTGGTCGGCCGGCAGCTCCGGGGCGCTCGATCAGCTCCTGCCTCTGGTCATGGACGACCTGCGGGATCTCGCTCGGCGTTACATGGCGAGGGAGAATCCTGGCCACACCCTTGAGCCGACAGACCTGGTGAGCGAGGCCTATATCAAGCTCGTCGGGCGCCGCGAGGTGCACCTGGAGAGCCGGGCCCAGCTCTCCTCGGTGCTGGCTCTGACCATGCGGCGCAGCCTGGTGGACCACGCCCGGCGCAAGCGGGCAGCGCGCCACGGCGGCGGCCATCCGGTCGAACCACTGGACCAAGTCCGCGGCGTACCAGTACCCGTCGACGTCGACCTGCTCGCCCTCGACGACGCTCTGCACGAGCTAGCGACGCTCGATCGGCGTCGCCACGACGTCGTGCAGCTGAGCTACTTCGGGGGACTGACGCTGGAAGAGATCGCCACCGTCCTCGACATCTCGGTGATCACCGTGCGGCGCGATCTCAAGACAGCCAAGATCTGGCTGCTGCACGCCCTGCGCGTCCGGGATACCGGCACGCATTGAGCGACTAGCCAGTTGCAGATCAGATGATTTTGATCTGCGGATCGACCTTGTACAGCCCCTTCAGGCCGGGGGTGCCGACATGGCTGACATCGAGTTTGGCAAAGATCAGCCAATAGGTGCGGCCGCTAGCTCGGAGGCTTCAGCAGCCTGAGAGCGAAGCGCGAACGGACCGGATCCAATGCTCTACGAAGCCACCAGCAGAGCACAGCGTCTTTCTAGGTTCCGAAGTCGAGTCCCTGAGCGCGGGCCTCCCGCCCCGGAGCGACAGGCTGCTGAAGCTTCGGACTAGGCGCCCTCGCCCAACAAGGCCAACAAGCCCGCCTCGTCGGTAACCTCAACCCCGAGAGCCTCGGCCTTGGTCAGCTTACTGCCCGCCTTCTCACCGGCGACGAGCAAGTCAGTCTTGCTCGATACCGAGCCCGACACCCGGGCGCCCAGAGCTTCGAGACGCTTCTTGGCCTCGCCGCGGGTCATGCCAGAGAGCGAGCCAGTGAGGACGATTTTCTTACCCTGTAGCTCGCTCGCTTCGTCGGCGGTTTCGGGCTGCGGCTGGGTGAAGTCGACGCCGGCTTGGCGCAG
>JBCCGX010000804.1:0-4981 GCA_039029035.1 Acidobacteriota bacterium
CAAGGGGCGCCGCGGCATGGACGCCGGGCCATTGGAGTGGAGACTCGACCAACCCCTCCTTGACGCCGTGGCTCAAGTGGTACTTCAGCCGACGCCACTGAGCCTCGGGCTCGTCGGAGACGACGATGCTGGTGTAGCGCCGTTCCCAGAAGGCGCCGCGCCAGTCCCGTAGCCGGCCGCCAATCTCCTTGGAAACGTTGCAGCCCAGGTGGTGCATGAAGCGCGACAGCTGTTGCTGGTCGCGCACGACAACGAGGCAGTGGAGGTGGTTGGCCAGCCACACGGTAGAGCAGAGCTCCAGGGGTGAGATCTCCAAGGCCCGGCCGAGAACCCCAACGACGACTTCGTTGAAGCGGTGAGGAGCCGGTGACGGTACCAGCATCGCCCGGGCACCAATGACTCGGCTGGTGACTTCGACGAGGACACCGTCCTCGTTGTCGGGTATGAAGCGCGGCAATCGTCCCATCTGGATCTCCAGCGCCTGCACTTGTAGCAAGCGCTAAAGAGATACAGACGCGGGACGGCGCTCCGATTTGCCATCCGGCTAAAGAAACTTCACGCGATCGTTGCGTTCAGGAAGCTGCGCAAGTCCTCCTCGTTGATCGCCGGCTCGCCGAAGGCCACGTGATCGAGCTTGCCTTCGTGCAGCCACTGCTCGAGGCGCTCGACTTCGTGGAAGAGGTGCTCGAAGGAATCGACGATGAACAGGAGCGGCTGGTAGTCGTCGATCTCGAAGTATTGATTGACCACCCACTCGAGCTGGAACGGGTAGCGCTGCACCGCTGGCGATTCCAGGCTGTGCTCGAGCTCGCCGAAAGAGCTCAGCAGGCCGGAGCCGTAGGCACAGGTCTCGTCGGCCTGTGGCCCGCTCGCTGCTCGCCGCATGAGACCGAACTCGACGGTGAACCAGAAGAACCGCCCCATGGCCTTGATGTTGCTCTCCACCACCTTCACCCGCTCCTCGCGGGTCGGGATATCCAGAGCACGGTGTGCCGCGACCCGGGCGACCTCGCCGAATTGCACCAGGACATCGGAGAAATGGCGGTCGGTGTGCATCGGCACGTGGCCGGCGATATCGTGGAAGATATCGGGCTCGGGGAGGTAGTCGAGGCTGTTCTTATCGCGCACGGTGATGGTGGTCGGAAACTCCCGCCGGCGCAGACAATCGAAGAAGAGGTAGGCTGGCACGTAGCCCGAAACCGCCTTGCACTCGAAGCCCGAGAGCGGTTCGAGGAATTGGTTGACCGCCTGCAGACGCGGGATGCTCTCGGCATTGAGCGCGAGTGAGTCGATACCGTCCAAAAAGCGCGGGTTGGCGTATTTCTGCCAGTGCGCTCCCATGCGCTCGTAGAGGCGGTGCCAGGAGGTCTGGTTGTCCTCGCTGTAGAGGTGGTAAGGCTGCTCGATGAAGAGATCACCCCGGGTTTGGGCCTCTTCGATGAACGGTGCTCGGGTGGTCGTCAAGTCATGACTCAAAGTTGCGGTCGCGGTCATGGACAGGCTCCTATGGAATGGGCCGGCCGATGGCGCCCCAAGCCTCGGCCGTACCTCGAATCGGTATCGATCGGGGTGCGCTGCAGACAGATTACGGGCGGAAAGCAGAATCGGACGCCGAGCAGGCGCTGAAGAACACGCGCGGCCCTGGCGGAGAGATCATATCGCTCTCGAGCCGTCCGCTCCGAACTCGCCTCGACTGCGCTCGCCGTGGACCGGGAAAGAACCGGTTCATCAGCCTCCAACATGAGCGAGATCAGGTCGGCATCGAACCGGTGGCCGGCCTCTTTCCCCTGATGAGCCGGGCCTCGGGCGCGCACCGCGTATCGGGCGCGTCATCCATGTGTCTGAGGCGCTTCAGAAGGAGGTATTCCATTGGAACGGAGGCAGCTCGACGGACTCGGGGATCTGTTCGAGTTCGCCGGTGGTCAGCCAGTGATCCATCGCGTCCTGGAATCCCTCGACCTCTTCGATCGCTTCCCGCAGAGCTCCGTGGGAGCCGCCTTCCACGTGCACGAAGTGGTGGTTTTCAAAATAGGTCCGCAATTCGACGGCATTTTCGTAGGGGGTCCCTGTATCCCAGTTCCCCTGCACCAGAACGGTCGGTACAGAGGTCCGAAAAGGGCTGCGGAAGTCTTCTCCAAGATCGGCATCCCAACCCTCGCACCAAGTGTCGTCCTCCTGCCAGATCGGCCCCAGCATCGCCGCAGCCGGATCGTTGCGAATCTGGTCACTTCGTGCCTGGCTGACCCCCGAGCCACAGTCATATTGGAAGTGGGCCGCGGTGTCCAACTCGGTGTCCAGGAGATTCCAGACATGGGTACCAGCGGCATGTCGCAGATCGCCTTCGAGGATTTCGAGGAGCGCTAGCGGCCATATGGCAGTACGGAATCGAAATTGGGTAAAACGGCGACTGCCGGCAAAGATCTGTCGTAAGTCGTCGCCATCGAGATCGATGGTCACCGGGTCTCCGGTAACGGGATGCTCGATCTCGACAGAGATCGGCTCGGTGTCGGCGCGGGCAATCAGGCGACCGTAGGCCTGCAGCAGACCGTCGTCGGGAAGTCGAGACCTAAGCTCCGAGGAGGCTTCGGCCGAGGAGGCGATTCGCTCCATCGCCGCGAGCACGCCACTAGGCCTGTCATAAGTGTGATCTGGCCCTTCGAGGCTGGCAAGAGTCGCTCGTTCCACCACGTCCGGATGGTAGCGAAGGATGGCCATGCCCCAATGAGAACCGAAGCTGACGCCACGTAATTGTACCTTCTCGTAGCCCAAGAGCCGCACGATATCGGCGACGTCCGCAGCCGCTTCGACAACATTGAGACCCGTTAGATCTACACCTTGGGACCGCCACTTTTCTCGGCAGTGGGCCGTCGCATCCCTTGCATTTTGGTGGCGGGTTTCCGCATCCAGTGCTTGGTTGACAGTGAGGGCTCGGAGAGGATCACAGGGGACGGCTCCGGAGGTTCCAAAACCTCGCTGGCCGGGCACGATGACGTCGGCGATACGAGTGTAACGGGAGAGGCGGGCGGTGAAATAGCCCTGCTCCTCCAATCGAGGACCCAGACCCTCGAATCCGGGCCCACCGTGAAGGAGCACGATCGCTGGAGTGTCCGCGGACGCCTCGGCGCCGCGACGAAAGCGGAAGAACTCGATCCCCATAGTGGGGCTCTTCGGTTGGTCACGGCGGACCGGTAGGCTAGCAATCCCCCGCTGGTAGGCAATCGTGCTGCCGTCTTCGAGTTCGAGGACCTGGTCAAGAAGCTCCAACGACCCAGCTAGCGCCGATTCGGCGATCGTCCGTACTGGCCTTGGTTCGGAACACGCGACCGCCAAGCATAGGGCGAACAAACCGATCGAGGTTGGAAGCGCAGGGGGTTGCGCGAGCTTAGCCCATCGCATCACCCAACTCCTTGTTCTCTTGATTGGCGGAGAGCAGGTGTCGCAACAACTCCTCCAAGGTCTCACGCTGTTGCCCGTCGAGAGCTGCGATGCAGTCTTCGGCGTCGGAGAACCTGACGTCGATGGCACGGTCGATCAACTCCAGGCCTGCGCTGGTGAGACGCACGGAGCGACCCCGGCGGTCTTCGGGGACCCTCACTCGTTCGACGAAGCCCCCTTTTTCGAGGCGATCAAGGCAAGCGGTCAAGGATCCGGATTGGATGAGGACAGAGCTCAACAAGACTGCCGGTCGAAGCTCGTAGGGAGCTCCGGACCGCCGAAGGGTTGCCAGGGTATCCAGGTCGGTGTAGCCAATTCCGAATGGCGCCATGGCTTCCGTCGCTCGTTTCTTCAAGACCTCTCCGAGGACTACGAGACGGCCTACGATGCCCATTGCGGACGCGTCGAGATCTGGACGCTCCCGCCTCCAGTCCGCTCCGAGTGTGTCGAGTAGATCACGTTTCTTCATCTCGACAGTCTAGATTGCAAGAATCTTGAAATCAAGATAAATCTGACTTGAGCGCCTCGTGCGCCTCCCAGACGCCGGGCCCGAGCGGGTCACCTGTCCTGAGAGCATCCCGTTGCCACCGCAGGTCGCTCTAACGCCGGGAACCAGCCTGCACGAGCAGGGCTCCACCTGCTGCCTGCCGATTCAAGATGCCCTGGTCAGCTATTGCCTCGCATTCAAACCGGCGTGCGGGCAGAAGCTGGTGACGGTCTCGGGGCCGGTGAGCTGCGAATCCTAGTTACGCTCGCCGTGGCCCGGGAAAGAACCGATTCGTCGTGCGCTGGTACTCGGCATAGTCCGGACGCTTCTGCACCGAGTAATACTCCGCCGGCTTGGCCCCTGTGTAGTAGACCAGGGTCATGTACATGAGTCGCGGCACGAAGAAGAGGCCGGCCGTCAGAAGGGCGGCGACGAGTGCCGACTCGAGCTCGAAGAGGTGGGGCAGGGCGGGGATGGCCATCAGAACGAGACCGTTCCAGACCATCCACTCGAAGAAGTAGTTGGGGTGTCGGCTATAGCGCCAGAGCCCGACATCGCAGACTCCGTTGCGTTTGCCCTCCTTCTTGCTTTGTGCGATGAAACGGGCCTTCTGTGCGTCGGCGACGGATTCCAGAACCAGCGCGGCCAGGGCGATGGCGAAGCCCAGGGCTTCGAGCCAATGGATCGAGGCTGCCGGGTTGATGGCGACAAAGAAGGCTGGCATGGCCAGAAACGAAGCATTGGCCAGCCCTTGGGTCAGCACTTCCACCTGTCGAGCGAGGGGGAAGTTGGTGAGCCCCGCCCTCTGCCAGCGAATTGCCTGGTATCGATAGCGCGGGAGCTCGCGTTTGAAAGCGCCCAGGCGCCAGTACTTCAGCGCGAAGAGTCCCATCCGGCCACCGACGAAGCCGTAGAGACCGCTGATCATCGCGATGCGAACGGGATGGCCTTGGCTGAGGAAGAAGGTCACCCCACCGATCACCACCAGCCCCCAGGGCCATCCGATATCGACGTAGGCCATTCGGCCCGTGCGCCATGTGGGAAGGCAGACCACCAGGA
>JBCCGX010000805.1:0-4980 GCA_039029035.1 Acidobacteriota bacterium
GACGGCGCTCGAGTGGCGCACCCCGACCCCTTTCGGATGGCCGGTCGAGCCCGAGGTGTAGATCAGATAGGCGAGCTGCTCGTCTTCGACGGGGGCATCGAGCCCGGGGTCGCCGAACTCGATCGCCGTGGGCCGTGCTGCCTCGAGGGCCAAGAGCTTCGTTGCGGTGCCTCGAAGGATCGGCTCGAAGGCCGGCGCCAGATGTTTCTGGGTGAGCAGCAGCCGTGCCTGTGCATCGCCCAAAATGAACGCCCGACGGGCTTCGGGGTAGTGGGGATCGACGGGCAGGTACACCCCGCGAGCGGTAAGGATGGCGAGCAGGGCCACCAGCAACTCGGGGGAGCGCTCCATGCAGACACCGACCACGACCTCGGGGCCTACCCCCAGACGGCGCAGATCGCGGGCCAATTGGCCGGCCTGGGCGTCGAGCTGGCGATAGCTCAGGTGGTCCTCCCCGGTGACCAGGGCGATGGCCTCAGGCGTTTGCTGGACCTGACGTTGGACGAGGTGATGGAGACCGCCGGCGTGACCGTGGCCGAGCTCACCCAGACCCCACTCGTTGAACAGTTGGTGGTGCTCTGCCGGCTGTAACAGCGGTAGCTCGGAGAGCCGTTGCTCAGGGTCGGCGACCAGGGCTTCGAGCAGCGTGCGGTAATTCTGGCTGAGCCGTAGGATGGTGGTGCGGTCGAAGACGTCGGTGTTGAACTCCCAGATGAAGCGGATCGGATCGCCCGCGGTCTCGACTTGGCGTCTGGCGCGCTGCTCGGCGCGGGGGACGACGGTGACGTTCAAGTCCATCTTCGACGAGCGGTTGTGCGCCAGCTGCCATTCCCCCGTCAGACCCCCGAAATCGAGCTCGGGTACCGGCGAGTCATGGAAAGAGAACATCACCTGGAAGAGAGGATTGCGGCTCAGATGGCGCTCGGGCTGCAGCGCTTCGACCAGCTTGTCGAAGGGCAGGTCCTGGTACTCCTGGGCCTCGAGGGTGGTTCGCAAGACCTGGGTGAGGAACTGGGTGAACCGGGGATCGCCACTGAGGTCGTTGCGTAGCAGAATCGTGTTGACCATCATGCCGATCAGGCTCTCGGTCTCCTGCAACCGCCGGTTGGCGACGGTGGTGCCGAGCACGATGTCCTTCTGCCCACCGTAGCGGTGCAGCAGGGTCAGGAAGGCGGCGAGCGCGGTCATGAAGAGGCTCATCCGTTGGCGGCGACTAGCGGCACGCAGGGCGGTGTAGAGCTCTGCCGGCAGCTCGACAAAGGCCGCGTCACCCCGGAACCGGAAGGCGTCGCCGCGGCGGCGGTCGAGGGGGAGGTCGATTTCAAGCGGGCTGCCGGCGAGACGCTCGGTCCAGTAGCGGAGCTGCCGCTGCAGCACCTCGCCACGTAACCACCGCCGCTGCCAGACGGCGAAGTCGGCATACTGCACCTCTAGCTCGGGCAACGGGCTGGGACGGCCGGCGGCGTACGCGGTGTAGAGCTCCTGCGTCTCGCTCAGGATGCGGGAGATCGACCAACCGTCGTGCACGAAGTGCTGCTCGATCTGCAACAGTAGATTCTGCTGGTCCTCGAGAGTGAAGAGATAGAGGCGTACGAGGGGTAGCTGGGTGATATCGAAAGGCTGACGTACAGCCTCGGCGATGCACCGCCGGACCTCGCCCTCGCGCTCGCCCTGAGCCATCGCCCGCAGGTCGATGCGCGGGATCCGCATCGTGTACGGTGGGTGGATCAACTGTACCGGCTTGCCGCGACGCGTCGGGAAGGTGGTGCGGAGGAGCTCGTGGCGGCGCACGATCTCGCTGAAACTGCGCTCCAGGAGCTGGGGCTGGAGGGTGCCGTGCAGGCGGATCGTGAACTGCACGTTGTAGGCCAGCATGCCCGGCACCAACTGGTTGAGGAACCACACCCTCTCCTGGGGGAAGGACAGCGGTAGGTCGCGGTCACGCGGTGTCGGCCGGAGCGGTGGCATAACCGGGGCCTGTGGCGTTCGGCGGGCCGCTTCCAGGCGCTCGGCCAGGGCCGCTACGGTGCGGGCGGCGAAGACCTCGGGCGGCGAGACCTCGAGGTGGAGCTGCTGGCGCAGCCGCGCCAACAGTTGGGCGACGACCAGGGAGTGGGCGCCGAGGGCGAAGAGGTCCTGGTGGATCCCGAGCTTCTCGAGGCCGAGGAGCTGCTGCAGCAGCGCCAGCACGGTCGCCTCGAGCTCCGTACGCGCGGCCCCGGCACTCTGATCTGAGCCGACGCTCTTCAGGTGCTGCGCCGCGAGGCGATCGAGCGCCGTGCGGTCCAGCTTGCCGCTTGGGGTGAGAGGCAGCCGATCGAGCCTCATCCAGGCGCTGGGGATCATGGCTGGCGGCACCTTGGCGGCGAGAAAGTCGCGCAGGTCGGCATCGTCCGGGGCCGGATCTGCCCCCCGCCGCAAGACGACGCAGGCCTGCAGCCGCTGCTCGCCGGTGGTCGAGCCACTGGCGGTTGCCAGGACCGCCGCTGCGCGCACCGCCGGATGGGTGCTCAACGCCGCTTCGATCTCTCCCGGCTCGATGCGAAAGCCCCGCACCTTGACCTGTTGGTCGATGCGGCCGAGAAAATCGACCGCTCCGGTCGGTCGAGCCCGTGCCAGGTCGCCGGATTTGTACAGCCGCTCACCGGTGGCGAAGGGCGACGGGATGAACTGCTCCGCCGTCTGCCCGGGACGCCCCCAATAACCTCGCGCCAGGCCCACACCGCCGATGTGGAGCTCCCCGGCCACACCTGCAGGCAGCAGCCGGAGGTGCTGGTCGAGCAGCTGGATCCGGACGTTGGCAATCGGCCGACCGATCGGTACCGCAGCCTCACCCGCGCCCGGCTGGCAGCACCAAGAGGTCACCTCGACTGCGGCTTCGGTCGGCCCGTAGAGGTTCTGGAGGATCGCTCCGGTGGCGCCCAGCCGGGCGTCGAAGCGCTCGGCCAGCTCGGCCGACAGGGCTTCGCCGCTCGACACCACTCGGCGCAGGGACTTGCAGCGCTCACCGATGGACGGCTCCTCGAGGAAGATCCTCAACATCGACGGCACGAAGTGGGTGAGGGTGATCCGCGACTCGGCGATCCGTCGCGCCAGGTAGTCAGGGTCACGGTGGCCGCCGGGCCGTGCGAGAACCAGCCGGGCGCCGAAGACCAGCGGCGCGAAGAGCTCCCAGATCGAGACATCGAAGCTGGCCGGCGTCTTTTGCAGCACCCGGTCGGCTGGCGTCAGCTGGCAGGCCTCTTCCATCCACAGCAAGCGGTTGACGATCCCGCGGTGGTGGCAGAGCACCCCCTTGGGCCGGCCGGTCGAGCCCGATGTGTAGATCACGTAGGCCAGATTCGCCGGCCGCACCCGCCGCCGGGGCGCTGATCTTGCGTCCGTCCGTTGGGACGCTTCTTCGATGGCGAGCACCGAGCCACTGAATGCGGGGAGCAGGGGCCGTAGCCGCTGCTGAATCAGCAGCACCGGAGCCCTGGCGTCGGACAGCATGAAGCTTAGCCGCTGCCGCGGGTACGATGGGTCGAGAGGCAGGTAGGCACCCCCTGCTTTGAGGATCGCGAGCAGCCCCACGACCAGCTCCACCGAACGCTCGGCGCAGATCCCGACCACCACGTCCGGCGCGACGCCGAGGGTGCGCAGCCGCGCGGCCAGCCGCTCGGCTCGCTGCTCGAGCTGCCGATAGCTCAGCTGCTCACCTTCCACCGATACGGCGATGGCCTCCGGCGTCCGTGCCACCTGCGCTTCGACCAGCTCGTGCAGACACGCCTCGCCTTGGGGGTAGCGGGTGGCGGTGTCGTTCCAGCTCCACACGACCTGGTGCTGCTCACCGCGCGGCATGAGCTGCTGGGTCAGGGGCGACGAAAGAGCCGAAGTCTGGTTGAGACGTTGCATCGTGGCGTCGGACCTTTGCCTTGTTGGCTGCAAGTTCGCGAACGGCGGCACGAAACGTGACAACGAATACTTTTGATATTATATCTGTCTAGACTGCGAAAGCAATCATTATGAGTAGTGAAATCGCACAAATTTCATTCGGCCTTCCGAGGTGATGGCGAATCTGTTGCGCGATCTCCGTTATGCCTGCCGCCTGCTCGTCAGCCGGCCAGGATTCACCTTGGCGACCGTGCTGTCACTGGCGCTGGGTATCGGCGCCAACGTGACGATCTTCAGCTTCATCAACGAAGTCTTCCTGCGTCCGCTGCCGATCACGGCGCCGGATCGGGTGATGGCCATCCACACCAGCGACAAGAAGATCGGCGATACCCAAGCGCTGTCGCATCTCAACTGGAAGGACCTGCGCGAGGCCAACGAGACGTTCGTAGGGATCGCCGGCTATGACTGGACCCCGATGAGCGTGTCGACGGCAGGCGAGCCGATCCATGTGGTCGGTCAGCTGGTTTCGGGCAACTACTTCGACGTGCTGGGTGTCCGAGCGGCTCTGGGCCGGACTTTCCTCGCCGAGGAGGATGCGACCCTCAACACCCACCCGGTGGCTGTTTTGAGCCACTATTTCTGGAGCCGGCGCCTGGGGGCCGATCCCGACATCGTCGGCCAGACGCTCGAGATCAACGCCTATCCCTTCACTGTGATCGGCGTTGCGCCGCCCGAGTTCAAGGGGCTCGAGCTCGGGGTGCAGCCCGAGCTCTGGGTCCCGATGATGATGAATCCGGTGATCCAGCCCGCCACGGTGGGTCTCTGGTACGAGACTCGTCGCGGCCTCTTCGTCTACTCCTTCGGCCGGCTCGAGCCGGGGGTGACCCAGGGCAACGCGGCGGCCGATCTGAAGACGATCGCGGCGCGTCTCGAGCGTGAGTATCCCGACGTCAACAAGAACCGCAGCGTCCGCATCGAACCGGTTGTCCGAGCGGCGATTGCACCCTGGGCGCGGGATGGCGTGACCCGTGGGTCGGCGTTGATGATGGCGGCGGCGGTCCTGGTGCTGCTCATCGTCTGCGCCAACGTCGCCAACCTTCTCTTGGC
>JBCCGX010000806.1:0-4975 GCA_039029035.1 Acidobacteriota bacterium
ACTACTGGCGATCGTCGCGGCCTGTGCCGACAGAGCCATCGCCGCCGACATCGAGCAGTACCTGGCGAGCTACCAGACAGAACGGCCGGCGCAGTGCCAGGCCCTTTCGCGACTCGTGAGCAGCTAAGCGCCTCAACCCCTCGATTCAGCTCCCGACCAGCTGCGCAAGAATTCGACAAAGGACGGCGCATCGTAACGATTCGGCCCGCCGTGCTTGCTGAAAACGAGCTCACCGGCCGGGTTGATCACGTAGGTGAAGGGCAACGGTTGAAGCTCGAAGGTTTCGGGGTGCTCCTCGCCTGTGAGGTACACCGGAAAGGTGTACTCGTTCTCGGCCAGGAAACGCTCCACGACGTCTTTCTCTTCCGGACTGATCAGGAGAAAAGCGTAGTTGTCGCCGGTGTGCTGCTCATAGAGCCGCTGGATGGAGGGCATCTGGGCGATACAGGGCTTGCACCAGGTGGCCCATAGGTCGATGAATATCGTCTTGCCCTGGTGATCTGCCAGCGAAAGGCCGGTGCCTTCGGCCTCGAGACCTGCTTCCAGACCGACTCGCTGTAGAGGCCAGTTCAGGTCGGCCGGCTGGGGATCGGCGAGGTCGCTGACGTTTGGCGGCTTGTGTTGACTCTCGTCGGCCAGCAACTCCTTGAAATAGGCCTCGGTCGCCTGCTGCTGTGCCGCTTCTTGCTGCGCCCGCTGGCGCCCGCTGAGCTGGACGAAGGCGATCGCCGCGAGGAGGAGTAGAGCGAGACCCAATGCGATTCGCACGACGAGCTTCATGGTTTTTCCTCCAGGTGCTGGCCTGCACCGGCTCCAACGCCGGCGGCCTTGTCACGAGTGTAGGCGATGCTGGTCCACAGCACGCCGAAGAGGACGATCGCCACCAAGACGAGGAACATCGGATCGCCGGTCATCAGGTAGAACGTCGTGAGGCAGATGCAGAAGAAGGTCCGCAGGCCAAGGGTGGTGGGGTACAGGACCTCCACCCTGAGGCGGATCAGCTGCACGATGACGGAGCCGAGAGCGGTCATGAACATCCCCAGCCCACGCAGCATCACGTCGGAGTAGCTGCCTTTCGAGAATGCCATGGAGGCGGCGATCTGCGGCGCCAACAGAAGCGCTACCCCGCCGAACAGCAGGTAGCCGGCCAAGTAGTAGAAACTCACTCGCGTCCTCGGCAGCCTTTCCTCCATCGCCCCATCCTCCGCGTGTGGCGCTAGCCCTGTTTCGTCGGCCCTCGGAGGCCCCCTTCGCCTCGAAAGCGCACGTTAGATCGTATATGATGTGTCTGGCGACTCATTCTGACGACACAGCCTGACGGCACAGCCTGACGGCGCACCCTTAGGACCGCCCGCCGAGGAAGAAGGTTCTCGTGAAGACGATCTTGCCCTGGCTACTTTGGATTTGGATCTGTGGGGTGGTGCTGGCCGCGTTCTTCTATGCTCCGGTGTCAGTTGGCTTCGCCGGGCTCGACGGACAGAGCCCGCAGTCGAGCCGCATCGTCTTCTTCCATGTGCCGATGGCAGTGGCCTCGTTCTTCGGCTTCCTCGCCGCGGCCTGCTGGAGCGCTCTCTACTTGTGGAAGCGGCGGCCAAAGGACGACCACGCCAGCGTCGCCGCGATCGAAGTGAGCTTGCTTTTTTGCGTCTTGGCCACAACGACCGGCGCGGTGTGGTCGAAAGTCCAGTGGGGTGCTTACTGGAATTGGGACCCTCGCCAGACGTCGATCGCGTTGGCGATCGTGTTCTATGGCGCTTACCTGACCCTGCGTGGCGCGATCGAGGATCCTGAGACGCGAGCTCGAATCTCGGCCGCCTACGCCGTGCTCGGCTTTATCGTCGCTCCGTTTCTCTACTTCATCATGCCACGCATGGCGAGCTTCTCCTTGCATCCCAAGCCGGGCAGCGCCGAGATGGAAGCCAGCATCGGCCTTGTCGTCATCGCCGGAATCCTCGGCTTCACTGCTTTATTCTTCTGGATGCAGGCGATTCGGCGCCGCATCCTGGTGATCGAGGACCGCCACGAGCAAGAAGCGATGGTATAACTACCCAAAGGGGTATCGAATCGTGAACGAAGGTGGAGTACTCTGGGTCGTAGCGGTCAACCTGATCATCTGGACCGGGTTGTTTCTCTATTTGCTCAGCCTGGATCGCAAGGTCCGCCAGCAGGAGGAAGACTGATGAAATCCAAGACTGCCTTTTACATCGTCGGCGTGCTGCTTCTGATCGTTTTCGCCGGTTTCTCCTACTCTGAGTTCAAAGGGGCGCTGACCCCGTATGTGCCGTTCGACGTGGCCATGGAAGCGCAGCGCACCGTACAGGTCGCCGGCGGCCTGGAGAAGGGCTCGAGCGACTACGACGACGAAGCGGGCTACCTGCGCTTCACCTTGGTCGAAGAAGAGACCCAGGGCACCATTCAGGTGCGCTACGAGGGGGTCAAGCCGGCCAACTTCGAAGACGCGGTCAGCATCGTCGCGATCGGTCGCTTCGACACGCAGGATCAGGAGTTCGCCGCCAAGCAACTGCTGGTGAAGTGCCCCTCCAAGTACCAGGGTCTCGAAGACGTCGAGACCAAGACCTACAGCTGATCCAGGCCCATGTTGGACTCGCTGTCCCTGCTCTATCTGCCAGGCGCCGTCACCGTCTGGTGCGCGGTATTCTTCGGCCTCGCAGCGCTTTGGGGTTACTCTCAGGTGCCGCGTACCGCCGGACCGGCCCACGACTCGACCCTGCGCTTCGCGCGCCGCGGCTACTTCTTCTTCACCCTCTCGATCGTGTTCTCGTCCCTGGTCTTGGCGCTATGCCTGTGGCGGCGCGACTTCCGGATCGAGTACGTAGCGCAGTACTCCGGCCTGGATCTGCCGTTCCACTTCCAACTCGCCGCCTTTTGGGCCGGGCAGAAAGGCAGCTTTCTGATCTGGCTCTTCTGGGCCGCCCTGATCGGCCTGCCGCTGTCGCGCTCGGCCGGCCGCGACGAGCCCACGGTGATGATCGTCTACACCCTGACGGTGTTCGGCCTGCTGTTCATCCTGGTGCGCGAGAACCCGTTCGTCATGCTGACGGAGACGCCACTCGACGGCAAGGGACTCAATCCGCTGCTGCAGGACGATTGGATGGTGATCCATCCGCCGATCATGTTCATCGGCTACGCCTCGGCCGCCATCCCCTTCGCTTTTGCCGTCGCCGCCATGTGGCATCGCGATACCTCGCGCTGGGCGGCGCGGGCCTTCCCCTGGGCCCTGGGCGGTTTCCTGGTGCTCGGTACGGCAATCCTTATGGGTGGCTACTGGGCCTACAAGACGCTCGGCTGGGGTGGCTACTGGGGCTGGGATCCGGTGGAGAACGCTTCCTTGATCCCCTGGCTCCTGGGCACGATTCTGATCCACGGCCTCTACCTGGAGCGCACCAAGGGACGGTTCCGTCGCGCCAATCTGGTGGTCGCCTGCCTGCTCTACATGTCGGTGCTTTACGGCACCTTTCTCACCCGTTCGGGTGTGCTGGCCGACTTCTCCGTCCACAGCTTCGTGGACCTGGGTATCTCCGGCTGGCTGATCGGCCTGATGGCCTTCTTCGCCCTCACGTCGATCTACCTCCTGGCCACGCGCCTCGGCGGCGTGGAGACACGGACCAACGAGGACACGCCGCTTTCCCGCGGCTTCGCTCTGGTGTTGTCAACGATCACCATCGGCCTTTCGACCTTGGCGGTGACGATCGGCACTTCGGCTCCGCTGCTGACACACTTCATGGAGAACCCCGGGCAGGTGGGCCCGGCATTCTACAACCGGGTCAACATGCCCCTCGCCTTGATGGTCGCCATGCTCCTGGCGGTGATCCCTTTCCTGACCTGGAAGGGCATCACCGGGGCTGAGCTGCTGCGCAAGCTCGCCCCGAGCTTGGTCGCCGGCGCTCTGGTCTGTGCCTTCTCCCTGACGGTGGGCGTCGAGTCACTCTTCCACGCGATCTATATCTTCCTCGCCGCCACCGCCCTGGCCGCCAACCTGCACAAGGTGATCTCGATCAGCCGATCCACCGGCTTCGCCAGCGCCGGTGGCTACCTGTCCCATGTCGGCGTCGGCATCATGCTCCTCGGCGTGCTGGCCTCTTCGGCCTATGACTTCAGCGTCAAGGTGACCTTGGAGCAAGGCGTGGCCAAGAAAGTCGGCGACGACCTCACCTTGACCTTCGAGCGCTACCTGCCGCGCGACGCCAAAGACAAGGAGCGCATGCAGATTTCGGTGGTGCGAGACGACGGCTACACCTACACCGCCTACCCCAAGTTTTTCTTGAACGACCGCACGCGCCAGCTGATGGTCAATCCGCACATCCGCAAGTTGCCCCTGCGTGACGTCTACATCTCACCGATCCAGTACGAGCCGGGACAGCCGCCCGGGATCGACCACCGGGCGCAGCTGGCCAAGGGTGAATCGACCACCATCGGCGATTTCACCGTGCGCTTCGTCGACTATCGGCTGGGTCAGAACGGCGATCCGCGGACCCTACTGGCGGGCGGTGGCATGGTTACCGTGGGCGCCGCGCTCGAGATCGAACGCAACGGCGAGCCGGTCTCGGTGACGCCCACCTACCGGTTCTCGCAGGCCGGCCAGCAAGCGCCGCCCGTGGCTCTGCCCGGGGGCGGCTGGGTCGCGATGACGGGCCTCAATCCTGGCCAGGGCCAGGTCCAGCTCGATTTCGCCGATATCGGCATCGAGCCGCAACGCGCCAAGCTCTCCTTGGACGTCACCCAGAAGCCGCTGATCGCTCTGGTGTGGTACGGCCTCTACGTGGTACTCGGTGGCGGCCTGCTGTCGGTCTGGAAGCGGATACGAGGCGCGCGGAAGGTCGACGAGATCGCGGCCCAGATGGCCGGCTAGAGCCGAGAACGTCGCACGCACGGGGCTGAAGCCCCGTGCTATGCAAGGCGCCCGCTGCGGGCTTGAAAGCCAAAGCCATCTTCCCCTGAGGATCCTCTGGGCGTC
>JBCCGX010000807.1:0-4972 GCA_039029035.1 Acidobacteriota bacterium
AGGAATCCCGGTCGTCTTCGACGTCACCCATTCCTTGCAGCTGCCCGGTGGGGGCAAGCAAACTGGCGGCGCGCGGCAATACGCCGAGCCCCTGGCACGGGCCGCAGTGGCTGCTGGAGCCGACGGCGTTTTTCTGGAGATACACCCGGATCCTCCAAAAGCCCTTTCCGATGCCACCACTCAATTACCTCCGGAGCGGGCCGAAGCGCTCCTCGCCTCATTGGCGGCCATTCGCCAAGCCCTGTCGGTTGGGGAGCGGCCTCGCGCGTCTGCGACGAGCCAAGAGGATGAGGCGTGACTGCGACAGCTCCGAGACCGCCGCGTGAGGTCGCCCGATGGGTGCTGGAGATCGAAGCAGCGGCGATCTCCGGACTCCTGCCGCAACTCGACGAGACGTTCGACCGAGCAGTCGAGCTGCTCAAAAGGATTCGCGGACGCGTGGTGACGACCGGCATGGGCAAAAGCGGCATCATCATGAAGAAGCTCGCCGCGACTCTCTCTTCCACCGGAACGCCAGCCCTTTTCCTCCATCCAGCGGAGGCGATTCACGGCGACTTGGGAATGATCACCGAAGACGACGCTGTGATCGCCACCTCGTTCTCCGGCTCGACCGAAGAGCTTCTGCGCCTGGTGGAGCTGGTGCAGCGCCTCGACGTGCCGCTCATTGCCCTCACCGGCAACGCAGCCTCGGCTCTGGCGAAGCACGCCGATCTACACCTACGGACCGAGATCGACCAGGAAGCCTGCCCCTTGAACCTGGCGCCGACGGCCTCCACCACAGCCACCCTGGCACTGGGTGACGCCCTGGCAATGGCGCTGTTGGAAGCCCGCGGCTTCACCCCCGAGGACTTCGCTCACCTACACCCCGGCGGCCGCCTTGGCAAGCGTCTGCTGCGGGTGCATCAGCTCATGCATGCCGGTGACGCGCTGCCAGCGGTCACCGACTCGACCTCGATCCGAACAGCGATCTACGAGATGTCCAAGAAGGGTCTCGGCATCACCGCGGTCACCGACGACGACGGCCTACTGCTCGGCTGTATCTCTGACGGCGATCTGCGACGTCTCTTGGCCAGTGACGAGACGCCCCTCGACCGGTCGGCCGGTGAGTGCATGAGCCCGCGGCCACGGACCATCGATCGTGGCGAGCTGGCTTCGGCGGCCCTGCAACAGATGGAAGAGCACCGCATCACCTCTCTCTTCGTCTGTGCGCCGGACGGCCCTCTCGAAGGGGTTGTCCACATCCATGATCTGTGGCGACTGGAGCTCTTCTGATGCGCACCGGTTGGTTCAAGCTCGACGATCTCTCGCGCGCGGACATCTTCGCCCAGCGCGCCAACGGTCTCGAATGGCTGCTCTTCGATGTCGACGGCGTGCTGACCGATGGCCGCCTGTACTTCACCCGCTGGGGCGAGCAGATCAAGCGCTTCCACGCCCACGACGGCCTCGGATTCCGGCTCGCCCAACGCGCCGGCCTGAAGCTCGGACTGCTCTCCGGCCGGCGCTCTAGGCCCTTGGAAGTGCGCGCCGCGGAGCTCGACTTCGATGAGATCATCCTCGGCTCGCAAGACAAGGCGACGGCCTTCGACGAGTTCCTCGCCAAACACGAGACGACGCCCGGTCGCGTCGCCTTCATCGGTGACGATCTGCCCGATCTTCCGGTCCTCGGCCGCTGCGCTCTGGCCTTCGCCCCGGCCGACGCGGCCGAAGAGGTCCGCGCCATCGCTCACACGGTTCTCGAGCGATCCGGCGGCGATGGCGCAGCGCGAGAGATGATCGAGAAGATCCTCAAGGCACGGGGCGACTGGGAGAAGCTGATCGCGAAGTTTTCGCTGGAAAGCTAGAGTCTGCTACTCACCAGCCAGCGCCGGTTCGTCCAGGTCCTGCTTCTTCGCCGGGCCGAAGGCCCAGGCCACCGCGACCCCTACCAGGTAGAGCCCGAGGGTCGGCAGCGCAAAAATGCATAGGTTGATCACGTCCGGTGTCGGGGTGATGACTGCCGCCATGGTGAAAATGATCAACACCGCCCAGCGGAAGTGACGCAGCAGAAACCGCGGCGTCACCACGCCCAAACGCGACAACAGGAAGATGAGGGTCGGCATCTCGAACATCACCCCGAGGCCGAGAATGACCGTCATCAAGAAGCTCAGGTAGTTGGTGACCGTGATCGTCGGCTCGAACTGCTCGCCGACGCCGAGCAGAAACTCCACCGCAAAGGGAAAAGCGATGAAGTAGCCAAAAGCCCCACCACCCAAGAAGAGCAGCGAGCCACTGACGATGAAGGGCACCGCCATTCGTTTCTCGCGCTTGTACAGCCCCGGTGCCACGAAACCCCAAACCTGGTAGAGGATCAACGGCGAGCTCAGGAACAGCCCCGCCAGCGCCGCGACCTTGATGTAGAGAATGAACGGATCGGTGATGCCAAGGAAGACGAGCTTCGAGTCCGGCGGTAGGAACTCGTAGATCGGCTTGGCGAGAAAAGCGTAGATCGGCTTGGAAAAGCCGAAGCACAGGATAAAGATCACGACGAAGCCGATCAGTGCTCTCATCAGCCGGCGGCGCAATTCGTCCAGATGGTCCAGGAGCCCCATCCGTGGCAGCTCCTCTGTACCTCCCTCGAGCCGTTTAGGATCGCTCACGCTCGCGACTCGACAGATTGCTGAGCTTCGGTAGAGGCATCGCTCGAAACCCCCACACTGTCGGGTTCCGAGGCGGGATCGCCGACCGCACCACGTGCGACCGTGCCTGGGGCTCCCTGCGGTTGTTCCGCTGAGGATTCGCCAGACACCTCGGTCGAAGACGCCGAATCGACCGCAGAGGCCGTTTCGCCTTTAGCCGTTTCGTCCTTTGACGTCGTGCTGGCTGTCGATTCCGCTCCGGCTGAGGAGGTCGACTTGGTTTTCGGACGATCGGCCTGTCCACGCTTCTTGGCCGGAGACTTAGCGTCGTCGTCGAGCAGACGGCGCGGATCCGCTTGCCGCATCTCTTCTTCAATCATCTCGGCGTTCAGTGAACGCTTCAGATCCGTCGACGCCTTGCGGAACTCTGCCAGTCCACGACCGATCGTCCGGCCGATCTCCGGAAGTTTCCTGGGGCCGAAGATCAGGAGCGCCAGGGCAAAGATGAAGATGAGCTCGGGTAGGCCTAGAGGTCCGAACATCGGGATACCACCTGCGGGCAATCTTCGGGTGGCGGCCCGATGTTGTCAACCCCAAGAAGGTCTAGCGCCCCCAGCGCCTCGAAGGGCCCCGGGGGCAAACAGGCAGAAGACAAGGTCCGCTTCGATCAGGGGAGAGGGACTGGCACCGGGTCGATCTCGACAATCTGAATCTTGCGGGCACACTCGTTCTTCAGTTGTTTGACTTTCTTCTCGTAGATCTGGCGGTTGCCGGCAGCATCCTCGGCAACCACCTTGATTCGATCGTTGTTGAGCAAGGTCAGGTTGGGAAAGACCTGGGATCCATTGGCGACGTTGGTCAGGGCGGGCGGCAGCAAGACCCCGTTCAGGTAGACCTCCACTGAAGCCAGGCTACCGGTGTCGTCCCAAAAACCCACTCGCAGCTTCTTTGCCTTGCAGAACGCATCGATGGCCGCGATGTCGGTCGTCGGATGGTAGCGGTCGAATTGGGTCACATAGGTCGATCCAGTATCCCGAGGCATGTGGTTGTCGATCCACTGACCGAAGCGCAGCACCCAGGCGGCCTTGGTCGAATCGTTCTGGCCACAAAGATTGGGATCACTGGCGTGGCCCGAGCTGTGGGCGTAGGTCGGACTGCTCTGGCAACCGCCGCTCGCATAGAGCGTGTTGTCGCGGCCGTCGGTACGCTCGCCGCGCGCCGCCCAGAACGCCGGACTACCCAGGGCGCCGCTCAGGGCATTGGCATAGTTGTTGGTCTTCAACGCGTTGTAGGCACTGCCTTCACCCGAGTAGCTCAGGGCGGCCAGCGCCACGTTGTCGCTCGACAGAGTGTTGTTGTGACAGGCGCCGCAATAAGTATCGAACTGCGGCCAGATGTTGGCTTTCCACTCCGGGTATTGCTCGGTGGGATTGGACGTCGTCGCCATGATCGGGTTACAGGCGCTGTCATAGGTCACCTGCTGGGTCTGGGTCACCATGTCGAGGGGTGGCTGCGACGACGCGACCGTGCCTGCGAAGGCGATCGCTTTGCCTTCTTCGTGCTGGTGGCAGCCACCGCAGTTGACCCGCTTCTCGCGCGGGTAAAGGCTGTGCCAGGACCGCACGTCGACCAGTCGCAAGCCGTAGTTGGCGTCGAGCAAGTGGAACTCGAACGGGGTATGCGAGGGAATGACAGCCTGGAAGGACTGATCGGCTTGCCCGGTCACGTCGTACACGCCGAGCAGCCGCGCCGTTTCTTTGCGACCGCTGCCGTCCGTCTGGTAGTCGCAGCAACCGTCATGGTCGACCCGGTTGCTGGTGACGTTGACGGCGATGCCCAGAACCGCTGAGGGGTCGAGATCCTTGCACAGGTCGTTCGGATCCTGCACATAAGACAGACCGTCGAAGTTTTGCCAGATCTGCTCTCGCTGATTGAATTTGAGCTTGTTCGGATTGTAGGCATGCTTCCCCGGTTGCCCGGGCACCTGGCAGCCGCTGATGGTGCCCAACCAGCAATCGTAGGGCTTGCGGTCGGTGTTGTAGATCGAAGACGTGCCGACCTGGGCGAAAGGCGTGCCGGGGGTTACCACGCTACCTCGAGCGATGATCGAGTTGGCCACCTGCTGCTGGGCGTCGCCCGTCCTCTCCTGCCAGGACAGCATCGGCACGGGCCAGATGAGAGTCAACGCATTGCTGCTGTCGTCTACCAACTTCAGAACTTCAGCGGTCGGATCGAAGTCGCTCAGATTGGGTCGGAAGCCAATGTGGGCATGGTAGATATGTGAACCGTCGTCCTCGCAGGTGGCCGACTTGCCGTTGGCGCTGGTCGGGGTGTAGGCGAAGAAGAGCTCGTCCGGC
>JBCCGX010000808.1:0-4964 GCA_039029035.1 Acidobacteriota bacterium
ACGGGTGTAGTAGAACACCGAGCCCTTGAGGTTGTTCGAGCCGCTGCGGGTGACAGCGTTGATGCCGCCGCCGGAGAAGCCACCATTGCGCACATCGAAGTCGGCGATCACCAGCTCGAGCTCCTGGATGGCGTCGAGGGAAATCGGCGTGGTGCCGGACTGGCCACCCGGGGTGCCGGTGTCGGCGAGACCGAAGAGGTCATTGTTGACCGAGCCGTCGATCGAGATCGAGTTGTAACGACTGCTGCGCCCGGCGACGCTGATCGCATCCGGATCCTCGTTCTCGCTACCGATGGTGAAGAACGGGTTGGTGCGGGCGAAGTCGTTGAAGCCGCGGTCGATGGTCGGCAGCGACTCGAGGGCCTCGGTGGTGACGTTGGAGGCGGCACCGGTACGGCCGGAGTTGATCAGCGGCGTCGACTCACCGACGACGATCACCGTCTCGGCGACCGACTCGAGCTGCAGCTGAAACTTGAGATCGGTGGTCTCACCGAGCTGAATCACGACACCGGAGGTTTCCTGAGTGTGGAAGCCGTCCATGTTGGTGCTGACGTTGTAAGGACCGCCGACGCGCACGCCAAACATGCGAAAACGGCCTTCGGCGTCGCTGACTGCCGTATAGCGGGTGCCGGTGGGCTCATGGACCGCGGTGACCTGAGCGCCGGGAAGGGCACTGCCGTCGGCCTGAGCGATGACGATGCCACCGATCGAACCGGTCGTTGTCTGGCCGTAGGCTGCTGACGTCAACAGCATCGCGGCGCACAGGCCCATGGCGAGATATCGCAAGGATCTGTTCATTGTTTCCTCCAGAGGTTGTTGTTCAGTCGGGTCAGCCGATCCTGCGAGCTCGATTTCCGGGTCGAGCCGTGGACGGCGGTTTTCGGTGTTTCAAGTGTCTTGGGGTTCCGTGGGCGCCCCGAAGACTACGGTGCAAATTTGAAGAGATCATGAGGATAGGCCGTGAAAGAGCCGCGAAGATCCCTCGGGCTCTCGGTTGGCTCCGATCACAGGCGAGCCAGGGGCCGGCAGGCAACTCTCGGAAGATGGAGCCCCGGCCGGATGCGAAAGCATCTCGCTACAGAGAACTAGCATAAGAGTGTCCCATGTTGCGTCTTTATACAAGTCTACCACTATCCGTTGTGGTCCGGCGGAGACAATTTACAAATCTGACGATCCAATGACGATCCAAATTTCTGCAATGCTCATCCAATTTCGTGCACAGTCTGCGTAACTATCGATGAGTAAAGGCGCTTTGCCGATCGGACAGCCTCGTCCCCGAACCGAGTCCAATTTCTTGGTGCCGAGCCAGTCCCCTGGTTTCATCCAATCTTTGCCGAATCCTCCCCGAAACGATCACTCTGGTCAGCAGGGACCAGCGGTCTTTCCTGATTACAATCGGCCTGATGCTGTCTTCAGTCGGCCCCGGTCGCCAGGGTCCGAGCACCTTCTCGCCGCCACCGAGACGGGCCCCCAGATTAGACTATCGAGCGCCTTGTCTCGTCTTGCTGCTCGTCGGCTGTAACACGCCGGTCGAGCCCGCCACCGAGCGATCAGGAACGCCGCTAGCCGAGCTGCCACCGGCCGAGCTACCAGAGCCTGCGCCGATCTGGCTCGACGAGGCTACCGCCGACTCACAGGTTCGATTCCGCCACCACCACGGCGGTAGCGGGCGACGCTACATGGTGGAGACCATGGGCTCGGGCGGCGGCCTGGTCGACTTCGATGGTGACGACCGGCTCGACCTCATACTGCTGCAAGGGCAGCCGCTGCCCGGTCACACCGAACCGGGCCCTTGGACCGATCGAGTGTTCAGGAATCTCGGCGGCGGACAGTTCACCGAGGTCACCACCGAGGTGCTGCGGGTCGAGCCGGGGTACGGCATGGGGCTGTGTGCCGGCGACGTCGACGAAGACGGCGATACCGACGTCGTGCTCACCCGCTTCGGCCCCGATCGGCTGCTGCTCAACCGGGACGGCCTGCTGGTGGATGCGACGGCAGCCAGCGGCATCAACAACCCCGATTGGAGTACCAGCTGCGCCTTCGCCGACTTCGATCGCGACGGCTGCCTCGATCTGGCGGTGGCGAGCTATGTCGACTTCACCTTGGCGACCCACCGGGAGTGCAGCGACGGTGGCTTGCCGGCCTATTGCCACCCCGATGCCTACGGTGGCGTGCCGGATCGCTTGTTCACAGGTCATTGCGATGGCACCTTCACCGACGTCTCGCGCGCCGCCGGGATCGCGGTCGAAGATCCTGACGAGTCCAAAGGGCTCGGCGTCTTGTGGACCGACTTCGACGAGGACGGCTGGATCGACCTCTATATCTCCAACGATTCGACGCGCAACTTCCTCTGGCGCAACCGCGGCAACGGCACCTTCGAGGACGCCGGAGTGTTAGCCGGCGTGGCGTTCAACGAAGCCGGGGTCACCGAGGCCGGTATGGGAGTCGACGCGGCGGATGTCGACGGGGACGGCCGGCTCGACCTCTTCGTCACCAATCTCGATCTGGAGACCAACACCCTCTACCGCCAGATCGACGTCGGCTTCTACGAAGACGCCACCCGACTCACCGGCCTCGCCGCACCCAGCCACGAGCGCGTTGGCTTCGGTGTCGCCTTCTTCGATGCCGACCTCGATGGCGATCAGGATCTCTACATCGCCAACGGCCACATCATCGACAACATCCGGCAGATCCGCGCCACCGCCGCCTTCGCCCAGCCGGACCAGCTGCTGGAGAATCGCGGCGGCCGGTTCGCACCGGTCGAACGAGCTGGCCCTTGGTTCGACGAGGCCCGGGTCAGCCGCTCGGTCGCCACCGGCGATCTCGACGGCGACGGCGACGAGGATCTCCTGGTGACAACTTGCGACCAGGACGCGGCGGTGCTCTTCAATCGCGTCGCCGACGGTCGCCCTGCGGCGGTACTGGACCTGCGTTTGCCGTCCGGCCGCTCGGCGGTCGGCGCACGCGCCGTCTTGACCGACGATCGCGGCAGGCAGCAGATCGGCGAAGTTCGAGCGGGTAGCGGCTACCTGTCCCAAGACGGCCCGCGGCTCGTCTTCGGTCTGCCCGACGGTGCCCGGGCCACGCGCCTCGAGGTGCGCTGGCCCGACGGCACCCGGCAAGTGTTGGAGGGCGAGGCACTCCCCGCTCTCGACCGCCAGCCGCTCCGTCTGGAGCCGCCGCCTTGACCCCACGTCCCCTTGCCTGGCTACGCCTCGGCGCTCTAGGTCTCCTGCCGTGGATAACTCTCGGCTGTGGATCCGAGCCCGCTGAGTCCTTGGCCAGCGAGGTGCCCGAAGCGGTCGGCTTCGCGACCCCCGAGGCGCGCGAAGCCCTGCTCGAAGAAATCGAGGCGCTCTCCCGAGACGGACGGTACGACGAGGCCTTGGTCAAAACGCGGCAGGGTCTCGAGCAGGCCCCGCGGGATGCGCTGCTCCACTTCCATCTCGGTCTGCAGCTGCAATCGACCGGTGACTTCACCGGTGCCGAAAAGGCGCTGCAGCGGACCATCGAGCTCCAGCCGGGGCATTATCCGAGTTATCGAGTGCTCGGCGACTTGGCCCGCCAGCGCGGCCAACCGGAGATAGCGGTCGACTACTTCGAGCGCTGTGTTGCCGGCTTGCCAGAGCACGCCGGCTGTCGATTCGGCCTGGCCTTGGCATGGATCGACCTCGGTGAACCGGAGACTGCGGCGGCGCCTCTCGAGGCGGCGGCCGAACAACTCGACCGAGCCGACGTCTGGTCGGAGCTCGGGCGACTCGAACGGCGGCGCCGACGGCCGGCAGCGGCAGTCGATGCCTTCGCCCGCGCCCTCGACTGCCAGCCGCACCACCTGCCGAGCCTGCTGGGCATGGGCCAGGCACTGATCGCTGCTGGCCGACGGACCGAAGGTCAGGCGCTGCTCGATCATCATCGGCAAGAAGCCGCGATCGAAGACCGCCTCAAGGCCCTGCAGCGCGCCGCGCAGCAGCCCGATAGCCCCGTCGAGGTGCACCTGAAGTTGGCGAGCCTCTACCGCTCGCGAGCCGACGCGCAAGCCGAAGAGG
Organism: Acidobacteriota bacterium; assembly: GCA_039029035.1. Taxonomy (GTDB): domain Bacteria; phylum Acidobacteriota; class Thermoanaerobaculia; order Multivoradales; family J023; genus JAAELT01. The sequence continues at coordinate 4,047 of JBCCGX010000808.1, forward strand.
CTGCGCTGCGCGAAGCTCTTGCCAAGGCGCCGGGATTCCAACCGGCGATCCTGGCGCTGGCCAACCAACGCCGCCACCAGGGCGACCTGACCGAAGCAGAGCAATGGGTGTCGGAGCTCGGCCCCGAGATGGCAGCCGAGCCGGCGGTGCGCTTCCTCCGCGGTACCCTCGCCATCGGCCGCGGCGACGAAGACGCCGCGCTGAACCACTTCGAAGCGTCACGAGCCGACGGTGACTGGCCACCGCCGGTCTACCTCGATGCCGGCGAGGCATGGCTCGAGGCCGGGATCTACGATCGCGCCAAGGCCGCTTTCCGGCGCGCCAGCGAGCGCCTGCCCGAGTCGAGCGTTGCATGGATCGGCCTGGCCGAGAGCGCCCTTCGCAGCGGCGCCCTGCAGCAGGTCGAAGGCCCCCTCCGCCGAGCCTTGGCCATCGATCCCGACGCCAGCCGCGCCTGGCTGCTACTCGGTGCCTGGCAGGCAGAGCGCGGTCACGCCGACGCCGGAGGGCAAGCCTTCAGGCGCTACCTGGAGATCCGCCAGCTCGATCTTCTGACCCCTCGAGGTCGCCAGCAGACACGGCGCGTACTGCAGAATCTGGCCCCCTCGCCAAGCGTCCTCGAGCGCTTCGAGCAGAGCTTCGAGCACAGCCTCGCTCAGTCGCCTTCCCAATCCCAAAAATAGTCCTTGTTGGTCAACGCCTCCTCCGCTGGCGCGAGGCTCGATTCGATCTCTCCGGAGCTCGCCAGCGAGCGCTCCGCCGCCTGGCGCGCCATTGCCAGTTGCTCTTCGAGATCCGCCGTCTCGGTCTGCCAATAGTCGCGGGTGCCGAAGTGTGGCCAACCGGCCCGAAACGCCGGATCATGGTAGCGCCGCGCCAGCCAGCCGGCGTAGCGCACCAGGCGCAGGCCGCGTAGGG
>JBCCGX010000809.1:0-4947 GCA_039029035.1 Acidobacteriota bacterium
CTCGCGCCCGTCGCGCACCGCTTCGAGGATACCGGGTACGTCGGTGGTTACGATGCAGCGCCGCGTTGCCATGGCCTCGAGCAAAGCCACCGGCAGGCCCTCCCATAACGAGCTGAAAACCACCACGTCGATGATTCCGAGCAGCTGCGCGACATCGGTGCGGAAGCCGGTGAAGTGCACCGTTTCGCCGAGACCGAGAGCTTCGGCTCTCTGCTCGAGCGCGTGCCGCAAGGGGCCGTCGCCGACCAGCAGCAGGCGCACCTCCGGCACGATCGAGCGCAGATCGGCGAGGGCGGTCAGCAGATCGTCGAAGCCCTTCTCGACCGCCAGCCGGCCGATCGCGCCCAAGAGGAGGGTTTCCGGACCGTAGCCGAGGCTGGCGCGCAGGACCTTCTGCTGTTCGGGACTCAAACCGTCGTCGGGCGGCGTCAGACCGTTGGCGATAGTGAGGATCGGATGCGGCAGGCCCGATTCGCCATAGGCTTGTTCGAAGGCTCGTGCGACCGCTTGCGAGCAGGCCACGGCGCGCGCGCAGCGGCGCAGCAACCCGCCGTAACCCCGCCGCTGCAGCCCGCTCAGGCCCTCGGGGCGGGTATGCAGGGTCATGACCACCGGCCGATTGCCGCTCAGGCGGGCCGCCAGGTAGCCATGCAGGCTGTCGCCGAAGAGGTGGGTGTGGACGAGGGCGATGGCGTCGCGCCGCATCGCCCGGGCCAGGCGCCAGACCCAGATCGGGTCGAGCTTGGCCAGCGTGCGCGGCAGGATGCGAACGGCGCTCGCCGCGGCTTCGATCGCGCGGCGCTCGACGCCGTCGTGGCAGGAGTAGACGAAGTGCCGCAAGGAGGGATCCTGGCGCTGGTGGAGTAGCGTCGCGATGACTTTCTGGGCGCCGCCGGACCCCAGACCATGGATGCAGTGCGCGATTCTCATCGAGGCGGGTCACTGCCCCGGCTCGCGCGCACGGATCGACGCGCTCAGCTGGGCAGCGATCTTCGGCCAGCGGTAGCGCTCGGCGACCTCGCGGATGCGCTCCGGGCGAAAGTCGTCGCGCCGGTGATGGATCTGCTCGATCCCTTCGGCGATCGCGCGCGGTGAGGACGACGACAGCACGAGGCCGTTGACCCCGTGCTCCACCGCGTCGACAGCACCGCCTTCGCGGCTGCACAGCACCGGCACCCCGGCGGCCGACGCTTCGATGTAGACGATACCGAAACCCTCGATGTCGTCCTCCGAGGCCAGGGAGGCGAGAATGAAGAGGTCGCAGTCGGCATAGAGGGTGAGGAGCTCGTCTTGCCCCAGCCGGCCGGTGAAGGTCACTCGATCGGTCAGGCCGAGCTCGTCGGCCAGGGCGCGCAAGCGCGGCAGATCATCGCCATCCCCGGCGACGGTGTAGTGCACCGGGATCTTGCCGTCGAGCCGCTGCAGGGCCCGCAGTACGCCGTCGATATTCTTGCGTCGCACGTAGCGGCTCAGGCGTGAGACCGTCAGCAGGCGCAGCGACTCTCCATTGCTCGGACGGGCTTGCTGAAAGAAGCGATCGTCGACCCCGGGATGAACCACCTCGACCCGCTGTTCGGCGATCCGGAACTGCCGCCGGATCACTCCGGCGGTGCCGTGGGAGTTGGTGAAGATCCGTTGCACCGCCGGCAGGTGGTGGCGAATGCCGCCGCGCCGCAACCTTCGGCGCAGTGGAGCGCAATACGGTCGGCGGAAGCGCTCGAACCAGCCGCCGCAAGCGAGCCAAGGATTGAGGAAGTCATTGCCATGAAAATAGGCGTAGAAGGGGCTCGGGAGGCGTCGAGCGAGGGGGACCAGTCCGGCATTGAGCGCCAACCAGGCATCAACCGCGACCGCCGCCAGGCGCTTGGCGTCGGTCGCGAATTGGCCGCTGAGAACCGGCCGCTGCTCGAAGCTGGCGCCGGCGATGCCATGCTCGGGCAGGGTGTAGAGAATGAGCTCTTCGGTCTCGCCGAGGGCCAGGGCCAGACCCCGCGCCAGCTCCGCCATGCCTCCCAGGTCAGGCGGCAGCTCCGGGGCGATCAAACCGAGGCGCAGCGTCATGACGACGTATCCTCCGTCGTCTCGACTTGCGGATCCGGCGCCGCCGACCGCAGTAGCCGGCTCAACTGGTCACCGACGGTGCGGGCGAGCGCTTCGCTACCGCGCGGTGTGGTGTGAATGTGGTCATGGAAGAGCTCGGAGCGGCCGCTGAGCTCGGGCGCCAGATCAATGAGATCGGCTCCTTTAGCCGCCGCGACCCGACGCACTGCCTCGTTGCATTCGTCGAAGGCGCGGGCCAAGGCGTCGTGGCTCAGCCCCTGGTACTCGTAGGCGATGCGGTCGCGATCTTCATCGGTGGCCGCTGCCGTCACCAGATGAGCCTGGGTGAGGAGGACCGGCCGGGCGCCGATGTTGCGGCTGGCGTCGACGAAGAGCTGCAAGTGGAGGCGATATTGGCGCAGCGCCAGCGGGCTGTAGGCGTCGACCAGGTCGTCGTAGTCGACCCCGCCTTCCAACCCGAGCTCGAGCCGGCGGAGGAAGTAGCGCGTCCGCAGCTTGACGTAGAGCTGCGAGTTGGCCAGCAGGCGGTCGACTGAGCCGCGGTAGCTGTGAAAAGGATTGGCCTCGGGATCGTGGGGCTCGACCAGGCGGAGGAGAGGGCGCTCCGGCGCCAGTTGGCGAAAGGACTTGATGTCGTTCCAAGCGTTGTAGAGGAGCACCAGGTCCGGCTCTAGCATCCACAGGTGCGACACCAGGCGGCCGAGGGAATCGGCACTGGAATGACCCGGTACGCCGGCATTGACCACCTCGACGGCCGGAAAGTTGGCCTGCCGCAGGTGGCGTTCGACCAGGCGCGGCCAGTCGTGATCGTCCACGGCCTGCAGATCGAACACCGCCGAGCCGCCGAGTACGAGCACCCGCTGGACGCCTGTCGCTTTGTCGAGAGCGATGGACGGGCCGCGGAAGCCGTGCTCGTTGATCACCAGGACGCTATCGCTGGGCTCGTCGGCCGCGCGGGCCTCCCACGCCTCGCCGGGCACGATGGCCTGCCGCGGTGCCAGGGCGTGGCGGGCGTAGACGGTGGGCTCGTAAAGCAGCGAGTTGCGGCGGACAGTGTCGGGGGTGTTGTAGCGCAGGAAAGTGCGCACCAAGACCTCCGCCACCAGCACGGTCACTGCAGCGATGGCGGCGACGGTCAGGAGCGCGAAGAGTCTTTGCCTTCGCTGTGGGATGAGAGACGTTGCTCGGGCCATAGGAGTTGTGTCAGGCGGGCTGCCTGGTGGGAGCAAAAGTCGGCCGTCCGCCGGCCGGAGCGGTCCGTAGCTGGCGCTCACTCTCCGGGTCCGAGGCTTCCCAAACATGGTGGAAGGACGCGCCGAGCGCGACGATCAACCAGAAGAATTTCAGAATCAGGGTGTCGGGCCAGGTGGTCTCGACCATGTTGTGAGTGATCAGGCCAAAGGTCGCTGCCACCAGGGTCAGATAGAAAATGCGCTCGTGGAAGAGCTTGGAGCGGCGAAACGCCATGAAGTTGTCACGCAACGCCTTGTAGATGAAGAAGAGGAGCAGGGCGAAGGCAATGAGGCCGTATTTGACCGCCCAGGCGATGAAGCCGTTGTGCGGCGTGTTGGCCTTCAAGCTGAGTGAGCGGTCGATGTAGGTGCCGGTGCCCAGCCAGGGGTTGTCCATCGCGATCTCGATGAAATGGGGCCATCGTTGCTGGATGCGCCATTGCATGTTGCCGTCGCTCGTCCCCTGGGTGAGGGTGACGGCGTGCTTTACGGTCGGCCGATCCAGCAGATCGGGGCGCATGAGCAGCAGCACAATGGGTGCCATGATCGCCAGCGGCACCATCTTGAAGATCCGCCGGCGGCCGGAGGTCATGAGGAAGGTGACCGCACCGAGCACGCCGGCAGCGGCCATCATCGACACCATGCCGCCGCGTGAGGCCGAGAACAGCACCGCCCGGGCCATCAGCAACAAGCTGGCGCCGGAGAACAGCCAGTGCAGGCGCGAGGCCGGGAAGACCACCCCGGACAGAGACAAGATGATGGGCACGATGAGTACCGCGGCCAGGCCGTTGCCGGTACTGAAAGGGCCCGGAGGCTCGCGGTCGCCGGCATAGCCCTGGAGCACCGCCTGCGCGGCGCAGACGTTGGCGCCCAAGATCAAGCCGGTGAAGACGACGCGGGCGTCGCCCAGGCTGCGCAGCGCGATCAGGCAGATCGGGTAGTAGAGCAGACCCTTCCAGCAGTAACGATAGAGCTGGTAGGCGATGCGCGGGGCGCTGGTCAGGTTCTCGGCGTTCTCCGGCGACGCCATGTAGGACAAGCTCAAGACCGTGCCCAGGGCCAGCCACGGGATGAGGTAGGGAATCTCGGTGATCAGCTTGGTCAGGGAGAAGTTGCCCCGGACCAGAATCATCAGACCGAAGAAGGCAATGAAGACGTCGGTGGGGTCGAGCAGGGAGCCGCCGATGTACCAGGGCTCGATAATCGACATCAGTCCCAGGTCGACGAGCAGCAGGGAGTAGAACGGAGCTGTGACCATCAACAAGAGGAAGACCGACACCAGGGCGGCGAGAAAAGGCAGAGTCAGCATGCCGCGGGTTCAATCCGCTTTGGGTTTGAAGGGGAGGATCGAGCGCGGGTAACTACCGAACAACCGACGCAGAAAACGAGGCAGCCACTCCTGGTAGTCGTTCATCACCAAGCCGAGGACGTTGCAGCCCGACGAGCGAGCGCGCTCGACGGCGATCTCGAACTCATCGCGCAGCGTGACCAGGGGCTCGGCGACCAGCACCAGGCCGTCGCAAGCGCGCGCCACCAGGGCGGCGTCGACCGAGCTCAGCAAGGACGGAGCGGCGACGATCAACAGATCGTAGCCGGCGCCGGCAGAGGCGAACCACTTGCGCAGCGCCTCCTGGGTTGCCGGGGCGGAGAGCTC
>JBCCGX010000810.1:0-4945 GCA_039029035.1 Acidobacteriota bacterium
CGCGAGGTGTTGGCCTGAATCTCGCTGTCGACCCAGTTGAAGCCGGAGTAGAAGGTCAGGTAGTTGTTGGCCCGCCAGTTGAAGCCGAGCTCGGCGCCCTGGATCTCCACCTCGTCGATGTTGGAGACCACGCGCAACAGGCCGAAGGGACCGACCAGGAACTCGAAGAACTGCATGTCGTCGACCTCGGTGCGGTAGAGCGAGCCTTCGAGGTAAAAGTCGCGCGACACGTCGGACTTGAAGCCGAGCTCGAAGGCGCTCGAGGTCTCCTCGTCGAACTGGTCCTCGATGATCAGGTCGGTTCCGAGCAAGGTGTTGAAGAAGAGGTTGACTGTGGCGTTCGAGCCTTGGTTGTTGAAGCCGCCGCTCTTGAAGCCGACCCCCCAGCTACCAAAAAGGGTGAAGCGGTCGCTGGCGTCCCAGGTGAAGCTGATCTTGGGCTGCACCTGGTCGAAGGTCTCGCTCTTCGGCGCGATGACTCCCGAGGGGTTGAGGCTCGGGTCGAGGCCCGGGTTGAGTGGCGCGTTGCCGGTGAAGACACCGTCGAGGCTGAAGTCGACGTATTGGCTGCGGGCGCCGGTGGGCACCAAGTTGCGCACGTCGCGCTGCTCGTTGTCGTAGCGCAGGGCGAGGGAGAGCTCCACCGCGTCGCTCAGGTCGTAACGCAGGGCACCGAAGAGGGCGTAGACGTCGGTCTGGAACTCGTCGTGCACCAACTGCTCAGTGGGGTTGGAGCCGCCTTGCGGCACGAAGAGCTGCTCGACCACACCCTGGCCGAGATCGAGTCCCAGGTTGACCCCGACTTCTCGATCCAGGGTGAGGTAGTAGAGGCCGGTCTGCCAGCGAAGCCGATCACCGGACGAGCCCGAGAGCCGGAGCTCGAAGCTGATGTCCTCCTGGTTGCGCACCTGGTACTGGGTACCGTCGCAGGTGGTGGGGGTGTAGGGGCCGAAGATCGACGCCGCAGGAGTCGGCGCCAGGATCTGGGGCAGGGGCAGGGCGACGCCGGAGTTGAACACCTGGGCGGTGGAGGCGATGCAGGTCGGCTCGGCGTTGAAGAAACCGAAGGCGCCGCTGGTACCATCGGCCGAAAGGGCGTTCTCGATATCGCTGTAGAGCACCCAGGCGCTGAGGTTGCCCCAATCGAGCTCGCGGTCGATCTTGGCCGACAGCTCGAGGGCTTCCTGGTCGTTCTGCGGATCGATGTTGCCCTGGAAGACGAACTGATGCTGGTTGACGTCTTCGAAGAACTCCGCGATCCCTAGCACCGAAGCGAAATCGGGCAGGGCGAAGGCGGCGTTGAAGGTGATCGCCGCTGCGTCGACCTCGCCGTAGCGCGCCTTGAGGTCCCAGGTCGTTCGGTCATTGGGGTTGAGCACCAGTCGACCGCTGACGTTGTAACTCTGGAAGTCGTCGACCACCTCGTCGCTCTGGAATTCGTTGAAGTAGTAGCCGTCCGAGGTTCGCCAGTCGGCGGCGAAGCGGTAGCCATGGCGGCCGCCGTCGCCGAACGGGCCGCCGAGACTCAAGGCGCCGTAGTAGGTGCTGTCCTCGGCCAGGGAGAGCTTGATCTCGCCCTCGTAGTCGTCACCCGGCTCGCGGGTGGTGACGATCATTGCGCCGGCTGCCGCGTTGCGGCCGTAGAGGGCGCCTTGGGGGCCTTTCATGACCTCGATCTGGCTCAGGCTGCCGTACTCGCGGTTGAACGCCGCCGGGTTGGTCATCAGGATGCCGTCGACGATGAAGGCGAAGCTGTTTTCGGCGTCGCGGGAGCCGTTGATGCCGCGGATGTTGACCTGGGTGTCACCCACCTCGGCGGCGTTGACCATCGACACCCCGGGCACCAGCTTGACGAAGTCCTCCGCCCGCTGCACGCCGACCGCCTCGATCTGCGAGTCGGTGAGCACCGACACGGACGCGGGCACGTCTTGCAGGGCCTCTTCCTCCTGTCGGGCGGTGACGGTGATGACATCGCTGACCGGATCGTCGGGCGAGGTCACTTCGGCTTTGGTCGCGGTGTCGTCCTGGGAGCGGGCTGGGAGCGGAGCGAGGATCCACAGCAAGGCCAGGATCCCCAGAGTCAGTGCGTAGCGTGTTGTCGGCATGGCTTCTCCTCAGGTCGGTGGTGGGGGAGCGGCGGCACCCGCCTCGTCGGTCAGGCTCGCCGGAGGGGTAAAAAGGTCGGGTTCGATCGGCGGATCGACTTCGAGGCTCTCGATGCGCCACAAGCGGTGCAGAGAGGAGAACTCGAGCTCGATCAGATGGGGTACGACGAGGCCGGCGACCGGTCGATGGTCGGAGTAGTAGGTCTGAAGGGGCCAAATCTCGTCATGGGCATGGACTTCCGAGTGCCGCTCGACCGCCAGGTGGCTCACTTGGTCGACAAAATGGGTTTCGACGGCACCAATCGGGCGCGTCAAGCGCAGTGCCCAGGCCGCGCCTCGGTCGGTCGTCGCAGGACCCACGAGCTCCAGCCGAAGGCTGGGCGCCATGGCATCGACCAGCGGCCCGTGGATCTCGACCTCAGCCCGCAGGTTGGCCAGCTCGCCCGCCGATAGCCAGGCCAAGGCAGGTTCGGCACTCGGGTCGACCCGCCAGCCGCGCTCGCCGTCGAAGACGTCGATGCGGGTCTGGCCGTCGCGCCGGAGCTCCAGTCGATAACGATTCGGTGCTTGGCGGATCAAAGTGAAGTTGCTGTAGACGCTGTTCTCGGCGTAACGTCCCTGCAGCCGCAGGGAGCGGACCTGTTGCAAGCGCTCGCGCCCGCCGCGAGCGCGGGCGTGGGCCTCGAGCAGGCTGGTGAGATCGGTTAGCGAGGTTGGTTTCGGCGTCGTCACTCGGGGCGTAGGCAGATCACTGGCCGCCGTCTGCTTTCGGGAGGCCGGGCCAGCAGAGAAGTCGACCCGGGCGATCTCCTGATGGTTGCGCAGATAGAGCGCCTCGCCGGCGGCGGCAGGGGCAGTCCACGACCGCCCCTCTAGGGCTTGCAGCCGGCCGATTTCCTGGAAAGATCTAGGGTCGGCACGCACTCCGGCCAACTGGCCGTCGTCGGCCAGCACCAGCAACTGGTAGCCACGGGCGATCAGCGAGCCTTTGCCGAAGCCGCGGTGGGCCCAGCACTCCTGCCCGGTGGTGGCATCGAGGCATCGGAAAATGGCGTTGTGGAAGCCGTAGAGATGGCCCCCGACGACCACGGCCGAGCTCAGGTGGTTGCGGAAGCGAGAGCTCTCCCAGATCGTCTCGGGCTCGACTCGCTCGCCGGGCGACGGCAGGCGGAGAAGGGCACTGCCACCGGTCGCGCGGTGGGCGACAAAGAGGCGGTCTTCGGCGATCGCAACCGGCATGGCGATCGGTTGGTCGATGGCGGAGCCGTCCGGGATCGGCCACCTCCACAACGTCTCGCCAACCGGTGATAGGCCCACCACCCAGGTCGGTGTGACGAAGATGAGCTGGCGCTTCGGGTCGCTGGCCGCGCCGAGGATGATCGGCGAGGCATAGCCCAGTCGGTCGCTGTGGGCAGTCCAGCGCACGGCACCGGTCGTGCGATCGAAGGCTGCGATCGAGCGCCCATCGCCCCCACCGACCTCGAGCAAGACGGCGTCGCTATCGATCAGAGGTGACGGGCTGTAGCCGAAACGAGGTACGTGGCTGCCGACCGTGGTCGGCAAGTCGACTTGCCACCGAGCGTGTCCATCCACCGCGTCCAACGCCGCTAGCAAGCCGTGGGAGCTCAGGACGTAGACTGTCCCGTCGGCGACCGCCGGCGTCGAGCGCGGTCCGTTGCCGAATTCGTTCTGAAACGTTGGGCCGAGTTCCTGACGCCAGCGCTCCACGCCGTCCCCTACGTGGAGGGACAGGACGACTTCGCGGCCGTCCTCGGCCGCCAAGGTGTAAAGAGCCGAGCCGACGACGGCGATGCCGGAGAAGCCCTCGCCGATGGGCCGCCGCCAGGCCAGGGCCGGGTTCCAGGCCGGCTCGACCTCGGAAATCGAGGCGATGCCATCGCGCTGCGGACCACGGATCTGGGGCCAATCGTCGGCCAGGCTCGGTTGGGCCAGCAGCCCCAGGGCCAGGACCGCCATCCGCCGCCGGAGATGCTGCGTGGTAGCGGTGCCGGCGACTGCCACTCCGATGGACGGCGCGGTCACTCGAGGAGGGTCCACCAAAAGCCGTCCGGGGCGACAAACGAGAAGCTCTGCTCGCCGAACTCGTTGGCGAGGATGGGGGTGACGCCGGTGGCGTCGCTGGCCGAGACGCGGTCGTGAAAGTCTTCGATGCCGCGCACCCGGTAGGTGTAGAGGGAGAGGCCGAGGCTACCCGGTCTTGAACGATCCGTGAGATCTTCGATCGTCGGACCGGTGAGGAAGCGGATGATTTTCAGTCGACCCGAGCGTACTTTCGAAAGATCGGACGGATCGGATCGCGGGTCGTCGAAATCGGTCGACATGTAAGTTTGTCCCGGAACCAGCTCGAAGATGTTGCGTGAAGCAACGTCGGAGTCGTCGGAGACGTGGCCGTGGCGGGCGCGTTTCAAGCCGAGCACGCCATCGTAGAAGTCGAGCGACTCAGGGCCGCCAGTGGTGATCAGGCCGGCGTGGGTGACCTGGCTCATCCGTAGCGGTGCGTCCTCGGCGATGCGACCGTAGAGGGGCAACTCGTAGTCGTAGCGTTGGAAGATAATCTGCCGAGTTTCGGGGCGCACCAGCAGCATCTCGCGCACGCACAAGGTCGGGTCGAGGAAAGGGCGAGCGTCGTCGCCACCACCGTAGATCACTTGCCGTTGGGGCTCGACGAAGTAGATCGGCAGGCCGCGTTCGGCGGCGTCTTCGGAATGGTTGAGGATCTCGTAGACGTCGCGAGTGACCGCCGCGCCCCAGCGTCCGCCGAGGACTTTCATGTGGGCCAGGCCGAGGCCCTCGTTGCGCGGTGTCTCCCAGACCATCAG
>JBCCGX010000811.1:0-4925 GCA_039029035.1 Acidobacteriota bacterium
AGTGACGACGACCGACAGGACAGCGAGCGCTGCGGCGAGCGGCAACCGATGGCGGCGGCCGAACTTGCCCAGGCGATAGGCCAAGCGCCCTTGGCGCGCCAGGACCGGACGGTGAACGAGGAACCGATCGACATCGGCGATCAACTCGGCGACCGAGGCGTAGCGTTCCCTCGGCTCGCGCTGCAGGCACTTGAGCACCAGGCTATCGAGATCGCCGCGCAAGCGGCCAGCGAGCTTGTGGCTCGCCTGGTCGTCGCGCCGGGTGACCCGGCGGCTCGGCGCCTCGGGGTGACCCGCCAGAACCAGGTCTTCGACCTGCCGAGCACTACCGCCATCGAAGGGGAGGGTCGCCGTCAGCAACTCGTAGAGCATCACGCCGAGGGCGTAGATGTCGGTCGCCACCGTCCCTGCCCGACCCAAGATCTGCTCCGGCGCGGCGTAGCGCGGAGAGTACATCCTCGCCTGGGTCGCGGTCTCTTCGACTTGAACTCGCCCGAATCGATGCGTCAGGGGTTTGGCGATACCGAAATCGACCAGCCTGACATCACCATCCTCGGTGACCAGCACGTGATCGGGCTTCAGGTCGCGATGAACGATCAGACTTCGGTGGGCGTAGCTCACCGCTTGGCAAGCGCGGAGAAACAGCCTGAGCGTCTCTGCGACAGTCGCTCTTTTGGCCTCGCAATAGGAAGTTATCGGCTCGCCGGAGATGTACTCCATGGCGAGGTACGGGAAGCCGTCGTCGGTCTCGCCCGAATCGATCCAGCGACTGATTCCAGGGTGCTCCAGGCGGGCCAGAACCTGGCTCTCGAGGCGAAAGCGGTAGCGTGCGGTGTTGTCGACCCATGGCCCGTGGATCAGTTTGATCGCCACCTGTTGCTCGATGTCCCCTTCGACCCGGTCTCCGAGGTACACCGAGCCCATCCCACCCTGGCCGAGAAGCCTTCGAATCGTGAACGGCCCGATCTTCGTCCCTGGACTCACCCGCTGGCCGGTGATCGACGCAGCGGCGGCTCGCACGGTCTTCTTGTCAGCCAGCAGGGCATCCGCGCGCAGAAGATCCCTTGCTTTGGCCGCCAGATCAGGGTGGCGTTCGGCTTCATCGGTCAAGAACGCTTCTCGATCTTCGGCCTCGAGCTCAGCGGCGCGGTGAAAGATCTGCTCGAGTCGCGAAAACGTCGGATGGGTCATCTTTGGCTAGCCACCTGGTGGGAGAGACGTTCGAATGGAGAACAAGCCTTTGTCGGAGATGGCCGGTCATTGGGTGTCCGGCTGCAGCCGGTCGGCGAGCCAAGATCGGGCGAACCGCCATCGTCGCTTGACGGTGGGCTCCGAACAGCCGACAGCGGCCGCGATCTCCGGAATGGTCAAACCGGAGAAGAACTTCAGCTCGACGATTCGAGCGGCGCTCTCGTCGAGCTGCTCCAACTCGCTGAGAGCCTCATGGACGCCAAGCCAATCCACCGAGCCATCGACTGCCACTTGCTTTTCGGTGATCTCATCGAAAGCCACGAACGGCAGATCACCACCCCGTTTGAAGGCTGCTTTCGAGCGCAGAGTGTCAACGACGAGTTGCCGCATGACGCGGGCAGCGACGGCGAAGAAGTGCTGGCGATCGTTGTATTTCAACTCTTTGAGGCGCACGAGCTTGAAGAAGCTCTCGTGCGCCAGCTCGGTCGTGTGAAGCGTCAGGCGATTCGGTGATTTGCGGAGCTGCCGCGCAGCCAGATCCTTCAAGATCGGATAAACGATCTCCATGAGCCGCTCCCAGGATCGAGTGTCGCCGCCTTGCCATTGGTCCAGTAGCTGGGTCAGCTCGCCTGGCTGGCTGGTGGCTTTCGGTGTCGGGCTCCTGTGGTCCTTCATGCCTCAGCGATTCTAGACTCTTGAGCATGTCGGTCTTGCTGGAGTTGGAGCGCGCACTGGAATCGGAAGACCGCCGGCTTGGACGAACCTTGAGAGGATCTTGCCCACGCTCGTTTGGTCGCTGGAGAGGCCGTAGCCGACTTCGAGGGGCCCGCCACTGGGTTTGCCGGACAACTTACCGGGCGCGCAGGCGGGAAGCTGGTCCGGTGTGGCCCGCTCCCGTGGGCCGCCGACGTCACTGGTCCTGCCGAGCCGGCGCCTCGTTCTCGATCGCCTGGCGGCAGGCTCTCAGGATCTCTTCCGCCTGTGACGGATCGTCGGTCGCTCGCGCCAGCATCAAGCCGCCGACGTTGAGCGCCATGAAGCTCCAGGCCTGCTCCCGAGGGGTCGTCGCGCCACCCTCGGGGATGCGGCTGGCGATCTCCTCGACGATCTCTTCCAGGGCCTGGCCATAGGCGGTACGCACCTCGGCGTCAGCGCGGGCGATCTCGGGGGTCAGAGCCGGCAGCGGGCAACCATGGGCGACGTTGTCGAGGTGCTCTCGACTCAGGTACCGCGCGGCGACCTTGCCCAGCCATGGCCGGCCTGTCACGTGCGCCGGGCTGTGGCGCAGGAAGGCGAGGGTGCGATCGAGTGCGCGTTCCAAGGTTTCGCGGAAGAGGGCCGATTTGGAGTCGAAGTGGCGGTAGAAGCCGCCGACGGTGAGGCCGGCGGCCTTCATCACCTCTGGAAGACCGGTCGCCTGCACGCCGTGGCTGCGAAAGAGGGCCGACGCCTTGCTGAGGATCCGACGCCGGGTCTCTTCCTTGTGGCCGGGTGGATAACGCACTAGGCCTCCGGTTGCGCCGCGACGGGAGCAATCCGGACAGGAGAAATCCGGACCGGGATGTGTTTGTGGAACGGGGTCTTGGAGATCTCGTCGCAGTGGTCGGCCGAGGTCAGCTCGTTGATCGCTGGGCCGGCGGCCTGGGTGTCGTCGTCGGTGTCGCTCCGGCTGCCCTGCATGCCGAAGCCGTGCGGCAGGGAGGCGACGCCGGGGAGGCATTCGTCGCTGAGCTCGACTCGCACCTGCACCTGGCCGCGGGCCGATTCACAGAGTGCCCGGTCGCCGTCTTCGATGCCGAGATCACTGGCATCCCGTGGATGCAGTCGCAGGGCGCCGTGGCGATCGCGCTTGCGCCAGGCCTCGTCACGTACGATGGTGTTGGCGTTGTAGGAGCGCCGCTCCCCGGCGGCCAGCACCAGGGGATACTCGTCGTCTCGGCTCGGTGGCTCGAGCTGGCGGATCTCCTGCAGCATTTCGGGAATGGCCAGATGGATCCTACCGTCCTTGTGGCGGATGAATCGCCAGACGTCCTCGTACTCGTGCACCGAGAGCAAGGTCCCCGAGCGACGGTTCAGCACGCGGTCGAAGAGGGCTTCGCCCAGACCATTCCCCTGGTCTTCGATACCGGCACGAAGGACAGCCTCCTTGTGGCGCTTGGCGTAGAACTGGCAGGCGCCCCACAGCACGCCGGCGGTCGCTGCATCGTCGGGCAGGGCGGCACCGATCGTTTGCTGGAGGACCAACGGCAGAGCGGCCTGCAGCTCGGGCTTGCGCTTGAGGGTCATGGCCAGCGCAGCGGGAAAGAGCTTGAGCTTGGGCCAGCGGCGATCGAGCCGGGCGATCTTCTCGAGGAGGGGGAAGCGTTCCGGCAGGGCGCCCATGGCCACCGCCAGGCGACGATAGATCTCGGGCTCGGGTAGGGTCCCTTTCTTGGGCTCGAAGAGAGGCTTCCGCAGGTGGAAGAAATTGGCCGGAAACTCGAGGTTGAAAAAGGTGGCTTCCCACTTCTCGTACTGGCTGGCGGCCGGCAGCACGTAGTGGGCGAGGCGAGCGGTCTCGGTCAGCGCGACATCGATCGCCACCATCAGCTCCAGCTTGCCGAAGGCCTTGCGGTAGCTCTGGGTGTCCGCCGCGGTGAGGAGCGGATTGCTCGAATCGACCACCAGGCCGCGGATCCGCTCCGGATGGTCGGTGTCGATCTCCGCTGGCAGGATGTTGGGCGGAAAGAGCTTGCTGATCTCCTTCATGCCGGTGACCCGGGTGCGTAAGCCGCCTTCTTCGGGCTCCTTCGAATGGCCGATCAACGGTAGGAGGAAAGTGTGGAGGTTGTTGCCGCCTTCCTTGGCGAAGTTCCCTGTGAGGAGAAACAGCAGCTTGGCGAGGTAGCAATTGAGGGTCGAATGCGGGGAGTGCTCGAGCCCCAAGTCGGTGCGCACGCAGCCGGCTTGGGCGGCGGCGTAGCCCCGCGCCACCTGGCGCGCCAGCTCGGGCTCGATCCCGGCGTGGGCGGCGTACTCGTCCACCGGTACCGCCATCAGCACCTCGCGAAGTTCGGCGAAACCCTGGGTGCGTGCGTCCAGGAAGTCCTGGTTGACGAGGTTTTCCTGCACCAGGGTACCGAGCATGGCGAGCAGCAGGTGGGCGTCGCCGCCGGGGCGCACTTGCAGGTGAATATCGGCCTTCTTGGCGGTCTCGGTAACGCGCGGGTCGATCACCACCATGGTGCGCTCCGAATCGCGCGCCAGAGCGTTGATCACCTTGCGGGCCTGCGGGATGCCGTGGGATTGCCAGGGGTTGGTGCCGATGAACAGCACGTAGTCGGAGTTGTGCACATCTTCCGACGGATGGCAGGTCTGGCGGCCGAAGAGCTTGCCGTCGACCCAGAAGCCGCCGGTCTTCTCCTGGGCCAGGGAGGTGTAGATGTAGCGTGTGCCCATCGCCGCCCGCAGGGCCGAGCCGTAGACCCCACCGAGGTGATTTCCCTGGCCGCCGCCGCCGTAGTAGGCCAGGGCGTGGCCGCCGTGGGTGTCGCGGATGCGCACCAGCCCGGCGGCGATCTCAGCGATCGCCGTCTCCCACGAGACCTCTTCGAAGCTGCCGTCATCGCGCCGGCGCAGGGGGTGCTGCAGCCGGCCTGCGGCGTTTTGGTAGTGGTCGAGCTGCGATGCCTTCTGACATTGGTAGCCCTGCGAGATCGGATGGTTGCGGTCACCGCGGATTTTCGTCAGGTGAC
>JBCCGX010000812.1:0-4915 GCA_039029035.1 Acidobacteriota bacterium
AACCCGACCATGCCCCTACAGACGATCTTCCCTGAGTCCACTCGCCACGCCACCTGCTGCACGATCGCGTGCTGGCTCGCCTGCCTGCTCTTCGCGTTCCCCAGCCTCGCCGCCGACGAGGGCGCGCGCGGGGACGAGTGGCGGCTGGTGATCGGCGACCCGATCTCGGCCGCCCCGCCGTCGCCCGGGCCGGATCCGATCCCTTGCCTACCCTGCCAGCCCGAGCCGACCAACGACGGCTTCACCGTCGACACCAGCCGCAACACCCGCGTCACGGACGCGCTGACCCTGCAAGGCCTTTACTTGAAGGTCGGAGGCCAAATCTACGATCTCGACGGCTCCAGCGACACGCGGCTGCTCGCTCGCTACCAGGCAGGCGAGATCAGGCGGTTGCGCTTCGTCGATCCAGCCGGCGTCGTCAGCCCTGGTGAGGCGCTCGTTCTGCGCCTCGAGATCCACCGCCACTCGGGCGAGATCCACATCCAGGAGACGGCGATCGATTGAGAAAAAAATCCGGGGGGGGCAACTCCCTCCCGGCCTGACTCCCAGTCTTGTGAACCCGATCGATGGCGGTCATCGATCGAACCCAAGACATCAAGGAGTCAGACATGCAACTCGCAAGATATCGTTCCAAGCTCAGCTTTCTTCCCGCCCTCCTCTGCGCCTGCCTCAGCCTCGCCTTCTCCCCTCCTCCGGCCGAGGCCCGCCAGCTCGAAATCACCCCGTCCAACCTACTCTTCACCCACTCTGGCCAACGCGCTTCGATCAGCGTCCATCTGGTGGAAGACGACGGCACGATCCTCCCCGCCACCGGCGCCCTGACCTGGTCGTCCAGCGATCCGGCGATGCAAGTGATGGGCGGCTTCACCCAGGATACGGCGACCGTCACCGCCCAGACCACGGTGGGCTCGGCGATGATCACCGCCACCCTGGACGACGGCAGCGACATCTACCAGACCTCGATCGTCGCCACCGTCGCGCCGCCCCGTCGGGAGACCCGGATGATCGACCGGTCCTGGATCGTGGATGATGGCAACCTCGGCGACAACCGGCTCACCCTGGTGGTCAATCGGACGACGCGCACCGTGGCGGTCGGCGACGTGCTGGTCGCTCCGGCCATCTCGCAGGAGCAGCCCGGCTTGCTGGCGCGGGTCGAGGGTGTCAGCCCGGGTCTGACGCAGATCCTCGTCACCTTCCGCGTCGCCTCCCTCGGCGAGGCCTTCGAGTCGTTTTCCGTGCACGCGGTCTCCGACCCGTTACGGATGACCGAAACCCTGACCCTCGAGGACGACGGCTCGATCACCGGCACTCTGCGCAGCGCCTCGGGTGGCCTGGGCTTCAATTGCGACGGCAGCGTTTCACTGGCCAACATTGGCCTCAGCGGCGGCACGATCACCCGCGACGTCGATGTGCGGGCCCACGCCATACTCGAACGCGACGGCTTGACGGTCTTGCATTTCGCCCTCTTCGCGGAGGTCTACGCCCACACCGAGTTCAACGGCCCCAAGGCAACCATCCGATCCATGGCCCCCGGCGGCAGCTGGACCTGCACCAAGGATCTGGGCGAGGCCGGCGTGCCGGTGACCTACCTGGGCCCCATCACCCTCGAAGCCGAGCTCGAGCCCAAACTGGAGGTCGTCGGCAGCATCGGCGCCAACAACGGCAACGTTACGATCAAGACCCCCACCTTCTCGCGCACCTATGACGGCCGCTTTGGCTTCGAGTATGACGGCGCGGAGTGGCATCAGATCAAGGTCGTCAACGGCCAGACCGAGGCGTCTGGCTGGGAGCTGCAACAGGATGACCTCTTCGATCTGAACTTCGGGGTCAACGGTTCCCTCATCCTCAAGCTCGGCACCGACGTCACCCTGATCGGCGCCTTGGGTCTCGACGCCAATCTGGTCAAGGCCCAATTCGGCGGCGGACTCAATGCCACCATCCCAATCGAGGCAGTGACCCACGAAGCCCCAGACCCAGACTACCGATCGATCCAGTGGGCGCTCGACTTCAACACCTCGATCTTCCTCTCCCCGGAGATCTCCGGCGAAGGCATGTCAGATTTCCTCTGGGCGATGTTCTCGAACGAGCCCGGTTCGCCGCCGCCGTTCATCAGCCTCAGCTTCGAGCTGATCAAGAAGAGCTGGACGATCTTCAGCTCCCACGATCCAGCGGTCAACGCCTCCCACACCCAGGTGCCGGTGGGCTCGCCGATCACCTTCGACACCCTCTTGCCGGCGACCTACGAAGGTGATGCCTACGAGGTCTACGCCATGCAGGGCTTCCACGACATCCTCATCGGCAGCGGCACGATCGACGCTCTGGGTCGCGGCCAGGCCACCTGGATCCCCACCACCGATCAGGTCGGCGACTACGAAGTGGTCTTCCTGGTGGACGACGCCCTGCCGGTGCCGACCCAGAGCAAAGACGCCGTATCGGTGAAGGTGTGGGCCGACCTGATGGTCGACCCCTACGAGCTGGTGCTGGAGACCGAGCCCGACGGCACGGCCGAGGGCCAGGTCCGGCTGATCAACCCTTCCGACATCGACATGACTTACTCGGTGGCACCGGTCGAACCCTGGCTCAGCGTGGCCAGCGACGCCAGCGGCACGGTCAGCGCCGAGTCGACGGAACACATCGACTTCACCGGCGCTTGCTCAGGGCTGGAGGAAACCAAATCAGGTAGCTATGAGCTCACTACGGCCAGCGGAGTCGAGACCTACCCGGTGCGGCTGACCTGTGCCAATTACCAGATCGACCCGCGCGTGTTGTCGATCCAGGCGGAGCTCAAGGAAGACGCCTCGGGCTCGATCGAGATTCGCAACCTAGCGCCCGAAGCTCTGGACTATGAATTCGACGCGGTCTCCGGAGTCACCCTGTCCTCCACCCACGGCACGATCGCCGGCACCGACTCGGCGACGATCACGGTCACCAGCACTTGCACGTTCTACCCCGACGTCGACACCTTCCACGTCCCGGTTACGATCGCCGGCCTGGCGGACAGCGTCGAGATCGTGCGCAACTGTGTCGACTCCTTCGATCCCGAGCTCGGTCACGGCGCCGGCCAAACCACCGGTGATCCGCATCTCGAAACCATCGACGGCGTGCGCTTCGACTATCAAGGGGTTGGAGAGTACATCCTCCTGCGCTCGACCGACACCACCGACGAGTTCGAGGTGCAGGTGCGGACCGCACAGCTGCCCGATCGGGAAGTGGCGGTGAACAGCGCCGTGGCAGCCCGGGTGGGCACCGATCGGGTGGCGTTCTACACCGGATCGACCCCGCTGCTGAAGATCGACGGAACGATCACCGAGATCCCCTCGGGCGGCTCCCACGAGCTGCCGGCAGGTGGGATCATCGAGCGCGTAGGCAACAGCTACCTGGTGCGGTGGCCAGACGGCGAGAGCTACCTCAAGGTGGACCAGACCAACACCTGGTCGATGCGCTACCTGAACCTCACCTTGAGGCCCGGTTCTGAGATCGCCGCCACCGAAGGTCTGCTAGCCCCCGGCGGGCCGGCGGACCCTAGCTACAGCGCGGTCCTCGACTGGGGCGATACTTTCCGTGTGTTCCATGGTGGAGCCGCCAGCAGCCTGTTCGACTACGCGACCGGCGAAGGCCCCGGCGACTTCGACGATGCGACCTTCCCGAGCGCGCCGATCAGTTTGGCGAGCTTCGACTTCGAGACCGTTGTCTGGGCCCAGGGGATCTGCATCGATCAAGGAGTTCTCGATCCCACCCTCTTCGACGCCTGCACCCTCGACGTCGCCGCGACCGGCGATCCTCAGGCCGCCGAGGGTGTCCTGACCATGCAGGACGCCGGGCTGCGCTCAGTGTACTTCGAGGACTTCCAAGGCACCGTCGGCACGGAGTGGAGCCTGAATCCCACCGGCACTTTCCCGGCCGATCCGAGCAACCGTTTCCTCGGCACCTTCACCAATGACGAAGTGACTTTCACTCTCCCGGGCCTGGAAGACCACACTCGCGTCACGGTGGTGTTCGACCTCCACATCATCGGCGAGTGGGACGGCAGGGTTTGGCCCTTCTCCTCCGACGACCATTGGGGCATGCAGCCCGCAGGCGGCGACCTGATCCACTACATCTTCAGTAACAGGACCAATCCCCGGCAGTCCTATCCCGACGTTGCCGGCGCTGGTCATTCGTGGCCACGATGGACCGGAGCCGTGTCGGTCGAGGCCATGGACGCCGGAGAAGCCACCTATCGGATCATCCGCACCTTCCCACACACCGCTGGCACCTTCATAATCGATCTGGAGGGCTGGGAGCTCCACTCCAGCGAGCAATGGGCGATCGACAACTTCGAGATCCTCCTCAGCGGCGGCACCCCCTCCCCCTGATCGCCGTTCATCCACTGACCGCTCGAACCTGACAGTCGCTCATCCCCCGTCAGCCTCGCGGCCGGGCGGGGGATTCGTCGTGCCGGGGAAGGTCTTGCCGCAGCCACAAACATCCTTCCGCCGCACCGACGACCTCGACCCCGACCTCCGAACGCCGTGGACTTGACAACAGGGAAGCTTCTTTCCGGCTGGAAATGTCCTTCCTCGGGCTGGGGGAAGGTCTTTCCAACGCCCGACTTGACCACCCCTGAGCCCCAAGGGGGTCAAGTTCCACACTCGAGATGCCGGCCGATTCGTCTGGGATATTTATCTCCGAGCTGGAGATGTTGCTCTCCGGGCTCCCCGAGCCTCGAACGATTCCCCCAAATCGCCTTCCCGCAACTCGGGGAACAACATTTTCGACGCGCGAAAGACCTCCCCTCTCCGCCCGATTTCTGCGCTTCGGGCCTAATACTGAGCAATTTCGGTCGATTTAGACTCCGAGAGTGTATTTCGGTAGAAAGCGCTCGGCTTAGGGGAGGTCTTCACACGCGGGGTTTAGGCCTTGTAGTCTTTGACTG
>JBCCGX010000813.1:0-4904 GCA_039029035.1 Acidobacteriota bacterium
AGTAGGGCGACGCCGGATCGGCGTAAGGGCTGAGCCATTGGCCGTCGACCCCGCCCGGGTGGTTCGCGGCGTCGAGGAATTCCTCGAAGGGAACCTTGGTGGTGTCGGTGTAGTTGTACTGCCGGCTGCGCTGCTCCATGTCGAGGAAGGGCGGGTCCAGAGCGAAGTCGTCACCCTCCGGCGTCGGGTAACCGGTCCCCGGGTTCACCCACTGCGCGGGCTGACCATTGATGTCGATCGATACATCCACCCTCACGAGATCCAGCTCTTCACCGTCGTTGGGCAGTGATAGGGCGACATCGACCACCGTGTTGGCCTGACTCGAAGTGTCGACGTTCACAATGCTGAGGGTCATGCCACCGTCGCCCTGGTCGTTGTAGGGCAGGACCGCGAGGGGATGGATCGCCTCGCGCTGACCGCGGGCGTAGTAGTCCGGGCCACCGGGGTAGTCACGGATCTCGAAGTGTACGTGAGGGTATTTGTCGTCCCAATTGTCGGCCGTCGGGGATGAGGTGTTGCGCCCACTGTAGCCCACCAGCTCACCTTTCTTGACCAGGGTTTCGTCGACCACCACAGCACTCGAAAGATGCTGATATCGCGAGTAATAGCAACCGCCGACGTTGTGACACTTCGGGAAATCGGCGAGGGTGTCCGTGTCCTGGCAGACGTGGCCTGGGTAATGCTCGATGATCACTTCGCCGTTGTAAGTATTTTCGACCGTCCGGGCTTTGCCACAGGTCATGGCGAAGACCGGTCGGCCGTCTTCGTCATCGGTGTGCAGGTCGATTCCGCGATGCCAGTCGTATTCGTCGTCCAGCAGACGAGGGCCGTAGGTGTCGTTGATCAGATCCGGCATGCCCCAACGGTTGCTCGGGCAACCTTCGGTGATGGGATCCCAGGTCGAGGGAGCGGTCAAGTAGTAGTTGCCGCACAGGGGCCAGACGGCATCGGTGTCGTATTGCGCCGTTGCCGGAAGAGCAATGAAAACAGCGGGAATCAGAAAGACGAGGCTCTTGCGTATGGACATTGGAGGATCTCCAGAATTGTTCGGTTGGAAAGAGGCTGTGAGGCCTGTTGTCTTCCAATACGCAACAATCCATGGGAACCCGCCAAGTGATTTTGAACTATCGGAGCTCCTTCGTCACGCCTTGCAGGATCTCGACGACCGGCCAACTGCGGACCGTCTCCGCGCAGAGCGGATCGCTGCAGAGGGTCACCGAATAGGTGCCTGGCACCAGAGAAGGCACTAGGATCGGCCAGCCCTCGACCGGGACATCGACCGGCTCACCGCGCGAGCCTTCGACGCGGGCCACGACGGCGGAGCGCGCACGGCTGTAGATCCTCACCGCGCCACCGAGGCCTGGGACCTTGGGTTTCAGTTGCACCAGCTGGCCGCGCTGCAAGTCCAGGCGGACCTGCCAGTGAAGATCGGGTTTGGGCAAGAAGTGGGGATGAGAGAGGACGACATCGAGCCGGCTCGGCCCCTGCGGCAGGCCGCGGATCTCGAAGCGTTCGCGCTGGCTGGCGATCGCGGGCGAGAGACCGAGCTCGCGGTCTCGCTGCGCCGCCAGCACCTTGGCGCGGATCTCCACCTCGCGCAGGTCAGGCAGGTCGGCTCGTCGCAGAGTCGGCGCCAGGTCGACCGCCGGGCTGCACTCGAGTCTGAACGGCCCGAGGTCGAGCAAGGCGGCGGGATCCTTCTCGTCGATGTCGATCTGGATCGGGTGCGAATCCCTGCCGTGGTGGGTCTCGTAAGCCCAGGTCCAACGGTTGAAGCCCAGCGGTTGAAGGGCCAGGCGATAGACCCCCTGATCGAGCGGGCCGACCAGCAGCACGTCGCGCCCGCGTCCGCCCAGGGGCACCTGCTCGCGGACCAGGATCGCCGCCCGCCTGGCCGCATCGAGATCGGTGGGGCCGTCGAGATCGATGACGATCACCGACGCCGTGGGCGGTGGTGGGGCACCATCGTCGCAGAAGAGTTGAAAGCGGAGATTGGCGGCGGGTAGCTGGCGTGCCCAGGCTTGGGCCGAGTCCTGATCCGAGAGATAGAGCTCGAGACGCGGGCGCACGTGAGAGAGGGTGCGGCCGACGTGGAACAGCCCGCCGGGAGTCCAGGTCTGCCAGCGGTCCCGCGGATCACCGAAGGCCGGGCGCTCGGCCCGCAGACGGTAGTGGCCGCCGTAGAGCCCCGGCACCCGCACCCTGCCCGAGTCGTCGGTCACCGCTCGGCGCCGGGTCTTGGCCTCGACGAAGGTCGGATCTCGTAGCAGCAGCTCGATGGGTGGGTCGAGGTGCTCTACCAGCCACTCGACGCCGCCGGTGGGGCGGCCTTCCAGGTCGACTGCCCGCAGGTAGAGCTCGGCGCCGTGGCTGATCTCGATCCGCAGCTCGCGGACGTCCTCCGAGCGGAAGTCGTAGAGCTCGCGCCGGCCCTCGAGAAAATCCGGGTGACCGGCGAGGAGCAGGTAATGCCCTTCGGGTACGACGCCGAGGTCGACCCCTTGGGCCTCGGTGACGCCTTGCTGCACCACGATGGCGGGCGCTTCGAGGGGCACCAGCCAGACCACCGCGCCCTCGACATCCCGTCCGAGAGGATCGAGCACTCGCACGCGGAACGTCCGCAGCGGCTGCTCGTCGAGCTCGATTTCGAAGTCGACCTCGGCCACCTGCTCCGGTCCCAGCTCGACAACCTTGCTCGGTGGTTCGCTGGAGACGATGCGTGGGCTCAGTGGCACCACACTCCAGATCCCGTCCGGCAGCTCCAAGCGGTAGCTGCCGTCGGCCGCCACCGGCACTTGTACCGGGCTGACGATCGAGCCGCCGCGCTGCGCGCTCGCCGCCTGCCACTCGCCCGCCGTCATCAGGGTGGCCTCGATCGTGATCTCCTGCACCGAGCCACCGTCGACGAGCACATCGCCCTCGATCGTCGCCGGGGTCGAGTAGGTGAAAGTGAGCCAGGTGGGCTCCAGGGACTCGGGTGGATTGGGCAGCTCGAGCTCCAGGGTCGCCGCCGAGCCGGGCAGCGACTTACGATCGTGCTCCAGCGTCACCAACAGCTGGCCCGCGGGAGCGGTCACCCACACGTCCCACAGGCCTTCGGAGAGCAAGTGGCTGATGCGCGGCAACTCGGGCCGCACTTCGGCGATACGTTCGAAGCCGGTCGCGCGATGGCGGAAATGCACCTGGAAGCGCTCCCTTGGTAGCGCCGGGGTATCGATCGCGACACCCACCGGCACACCGATTTGGATCTGTACCTCCATCCGCAAGGTCTCTTCGCCGTCGAAGAGGGTCATCACCGGCGCCGGCGCGAGCGGGTTCTCCGACGGTTGCAGCCAGCGCTCGCCCAACTGCGGCAGGGTCACCGTGTAGCGGCCCGGTGGGAGGCCCAGAAAGAGGGCATTGCCGCTTCGATCGGTCAGGCCGCGGTAGGTTCCCGGGGCTGCCAGGCGTTCGCTGATCTCGACTTCAGGGCGGTAAGGCGGGTGCAGCAGAATCGGTGCCTGGGCCAGCGGCACGCCTTGTGGACCGCGCACCACCACGGCGATCGAGCCGGCGTCGGCCGGCGCAGCGGCCAGGCAGGCGAGGCACAGCACTCCGAGGCAAAGCGCCCCGATGACGAGAGCTGGTCGACGGTTGTCGTCGATTCGGTGCGTTGTGTTGCCGAGGCGCATCCCACCTCCTGTCTGGAAGCGCCCGCCTCTAACGGAGAGGGCACATCGTTTTCGAGCCTGAGAAGGCTGTACAAGCTGGTACGGGCGAATCGAGCCTGGCGTTGATACGTAGAGGCGAAATGCAGGTCTGAGGATAGAAGCTATGCTGACCGACACCCGACTGTACAGAGAAGACTCTCGCGAGCTCCTGCTGAAGCATCCGCAGTGGTATGGGTTGATCCTGGTTCCAGCAGGGCTGGCGTTCGTCCTGCTTGGCCTGAATCCGGAAGTTTCGGCGATCCATACGGCGCGAGCCTACGTCGGCGCGGCAGCGTGTCTGGTGGGTGGCTTGTTGTACCTCAGCTTTCGAGATCGCTGGGTTCTCGATTTGGAGAGGAGGACCTACTACCGCCACGGTGGCTTCTTCCTCGCCCCCCAGGCTAGCCATGGGTCATTCGACGAGATCGAGCGCGTCGTCATGGTGCGCCGGACCCGCGCGGTTCAGTGGTGGTGGGACAGCCCTGAGACTTGGTGGATTCAGATGGTCTTCCGGGCGCGCGGCGAGCGGGTGTCTCTCGAGTCGTTGCACGACGAGTCGACGGCCTACTATCGACTGGAGCATTTCGCGCGACTGTTGGGAGCACCGGCTTTCGAGTTCAGGGACGGCGCCGAGCGGCGCGTCCAGAAAGAGGGACAGACCGCTGGAGCACCCCCCGCCGCGCCGGGGGAGCCTGCGTCGACCCAGGTGCCAGAACGGGCCGCAGCTGCCACCTCCGAAGTGCCGGCTCGGGGCGCCATCGATGCGGAGGAGCACGGACCCTCCGTTTCGTCGGCTGACGGGAGGATGCCCCTCGTTGCGCCACCGGCCGATAGCGGCATTGAGCTGCGGGGTGCGCCGGGCCGGGAGACGATCCTCTTGCCACCGGTTCTACCCTGGCAGGCTCTGGTCTTCGCCGCGGTGGGCGTTGTCGTTGCGCTCGCGGTCGGCATGACCTATCTGCGCTCCGCTATCGAGAGCACGCTGGAGCGGCTGGGCTCGGTGCCGCTAGGCACCACCTTGCTGGGCCTCCTCTGGCTGGCTCTGGCCTGTGGCGTCGGCTGGGCGGGCCTGCGGTTGACCTGGCGACGCTTTCAGATCGAGCGTCGGGGCAACTTTCTGCGCTTCAGTAGCACACCTGGCCTCTGGCGCCAGTCCCAAATGTTGCACCGGAAAGAGATTCAAGAGATCGATCTGCGCCAGCCGATTCCCGGGCG